>NZ_JAQT01000013.1:0-41366 GCF_000524295.1 Shuttleworthella sp. MSX8B | reverse complement strand
AGCCACCCCCAACTCCTTTCTATATTGAAGAGGACTGAGCCCTCCGAGTGTTGATTCGATCTGTGCAGTACCAGCGAATATAACTGTCGATCTCATATTTTAACGCAGCAATCGAACAGCCTTCCTAACTTCGGTTATAGAACATCTCGTTTTTTAGATGTCCGAAGAAGCCTTCACAGGCAACGTTGTCTGGTGAACAGCCTTTTCTCGACATAGATCTTGTAAGTCCCGCATCATCAACTATTTTGATCCATTCCGGTCATCGGTAATGACATCCGCGATCAGCGTTTGACATCTGTTTGGCCTGCACACATCTGATATCTATTTGACTACTCGTTAAAGCAAATTTTCCTATATTGCTCACAAATAGTCCCCCACAAATTAATTCACTTACAGTTTTCCTCCGAATACAGGGAAGAAGCTATGTTCACCATAGTCCTTCATCTTTTCCAAGTGCTTGAGGATTTCCATGTCTTCATCTGAGATTACGAAATCAACAGCTGCATTCGTCTTCATATGCTCCGGATTTGCCGTCTTCGGCAGGACAATCATACCAAGCTGAATATCAAAACGAATGCACAGCTGTGGAATTGTAACCTCATACTTTTCAGCCATATCAGCGATTGCCCTGATTTTAAGTGCCTCGCCGTGAGCAACCGGAGAATATGCCTCCATCACGATGCCCTTCTTCTGGCAATATCCAATCAGTTCCAAAGGTGAATTGGAAATATGGCAAAGCACCTGATTAACCATTGGCTTGATTTCTGCCGTTTCCCACAGGCTTTCAATATCTTCCTGTAGAAAATTGGATACACCGATGGCACGAAGCTTTCCTGCCTTGTAAGCATCCTCCAGTGCTCTCCAAGCTGCGCGATTGCCCTCCACATAGCGATCCTCACTCTGATTTACTTTGTCCCAGGGCTGTGGGCTGTGAATAATCATCATATCAAGATAATCAAGTCCCATGTCAGCAAGAGTCTTGTCAATGCTTGCCGCAGCCTCCTCATAGGTCTTGTACTCCGCGGCAACCTTTGATGTGACAAAGATCTGCTCTCTCGGCACGCCGCAAGCGCGGATCCCTTCGCCCACACCACGCTCATTTCCATAAGCCTGCGCCGTATCTATGTGACGATAGCCCATCCGCACGGCGAATTTTACGGCATCGGCCGCCTTGTCATTATCAATAAGCCATGTGCCAAGAGCCAGCACAGGAATTTCTACTCCATTACTTAATTCCTTCATTTCCTGATACATATATCATTCCTCCGTCCATACTTCTTTTGCGAGGTGAAACACAGCCCAGGCCTTCGGCCATCCTGCATAGAATGCGGCATGTGTGACAATAGCCGCAATTTCCTTCTTCGTCACGCCATGATTCTTCGCGTTCTGAAGATGAAATTTCAAGGATGAATCTGTGATTCCCTGTGCCATCAAAGTAACCACTGTGATGATGCTTCTAGTCTTCAGATCAATATCCTCGTTGTTCCAGTTCTCGCCGAAGAGAATATCATCATTGAAATGCGCAAACTCCGGAGCGAACTCTCCCAGCGCATCTCTTCCTGCTGTTTGAACTATTTTTTCCATGATAAATCCTCCCTACTTCGTCCAGATCAATCCTTCAATAGGCAGACCGGCATTGCGCATGCAGACAGCCACCTCCACCCACTTCAAGTCTTCTTCCTGATAATCACGGATTCCTCCGGAGGTTCGTGTCACTGCCGAATTTCTGGAGCATAGTATGGAGCCAGTTACTTACCGGCTCCATCCGCTTACACCGCTGGCGATGGCGCCGCCATCCATCAATCTTTTGCTCTTGAGGAATGCCGCCGGAAACGGGCAGTTTTTCGATCTGGATGACAGATGCGCTTTGGCGTGCAGCTGCGATTGCAGCGATGCAGCCGGCCGTACCAGCACCGGCAACCAAAACATCCGTTTCCAGAACAGGAAGCTGTACAGTAGGTGCATCTGCTGCGCTGGACTGTTTTTAAGGAGAAATGGTTCAAAGAAAATAGTAAATACAGGAGAAATCAGAGAATGACGTTGATCTGATGACCTTCCATCCATTTGGCGAGATTATCAAAGACAATCTCGGCTCGGAGACTCATAGACTGCTGCGTGGCAAATGCGACATGGGGAGTTACAAGGCAGTTGGGGGCATGCAGGATGGGAGAGGCGGTGTCCAGCGGCGGCTCTTTATCAAAGACATCAATGGCAGCACCGGCAATCACACCGTTTTCAAGCGCTACGGTGAGGTCTTTTTCCGCGACAACAGGGCCGCGCGCAACATTGACCAGAAGAGCGGTGGGTTTCATCATCGCAAGCTTTTCTGCGTTGATCATGCCACGGGTGGAATCATTCAGCGGGCAATGCAGAACAACGATGTCCGAGCGGCGGAGTAATTCGTCCTGAGTGACCTGCTCGATGTATCCTGCAACGCCATCATGGTGCGTACGGCTCTGAGCCAGAACATTAGCACCAAATGCGTGGAACAGTTCGCCAGTCCGGGTACCGATTTTGCCAAGACCGATAATACCGACCGTTTTGCCCTTAATCTCCCAGCCGACAAGACCAGTCTTGTCCTTTCCTTCACGGCAGCGGTCTTCCACGCTGCGGAGATTTCGGGCAAGAGAAAGAGTCGTACCGATAACCAGCTCGGAAACTGCCTCATTGGAGTAACCGGAAGCGTTGCTGACGGCGATATTCTTCTCCTTGGCAGCATCCAGACCAACATGATCCACACCGGTAAAAGCGACATCGATAAACTTGAGCTTATCACATTTGCGCAGGACATCGGCTGGCATCGGCATATTGGCAAGGATCATGGCATCTGCATCCTTGGCTTCTTCGACCAGCTGGGCGGAATCGGTGGTTTTGGGATAGTCCACAAACACATGACCCTGCGCTTCAAAAGGTGCTTTGCGGGCAGCAAGCTCTTCGGCAGAGATGCCAAGGGATTCCATAATTACGATTTTGCTCATAATAAAAGCCTTCTTTCAATGCAGTTGAATGACAATGAATTTGTGCGGGGAGTTTTTGCCTTAAAACACACCTGTTCTTGCCCTTGTGCGTTCGCGGAAACAGGTCAAAGCCCTTGCTCTTATCTATTATATACACCCTTACAGAATTGCCAATCGTCTCAAGACTTCACTCTGAGGGAACAAGTCTGAAATTCCATCGTCTCAACTCTAATGTTGCCGAAATTGATATTTACCTTTGCCATGTCCCGACACAGATTCAATGACTCCATATTCCACCATTGCCCTCAGAAGATCAGAGGCTCTGGATGCTTTAATATCAACCACCTTCATCACAGCTGAGCGTCCAAAGATCGTCTGACCCGGAAATGCTTCACGAAGTTTCAAAATATGACTTGCTGTTTTCGGCTGGAATGATTTTTCAATGTCCAGTTTTAACGTCTCAATGTCCGATTTTGTAATTTCAATGTCCGGTTTTTCTGTTTCTTTAAATGTTCCACTAATATGCAATGTCCGGTTATGAATCGGAAAGCAGCGCAGCAATCCGTGCGGAAACCTTGTCAGCTTCCTCGGTGCGGTCTGACGCATCACGGGTAGGATTTCCCTCGTAATAGACCTGCAAAAGCGCATTTGCCTCTTCAAAGGAAATCTCGCCCTCGATATTCCGGACGGCAGTATGCACAAGATATTCTGATGTCTTTAGCCCGTCAACCGCCTGCAGGCCAATGGCTGTATGCCATGCATAGCCCTTGTCTCGCTTTGCCGGTTCAGATCCTTGGGAAAATATCGTTCAGCAAACTCAATAATGCCTTTTATTCTTCCGTAACGCCATGTATCTTCGCCAGGCCACCCCTGTCTGATTTCTCGTTTCATAAGCTGTTACCAATCTACAAATAATTCTTTCAGCAACACGTATCCTTCTGGTCGTTGATCTGAAACACCGATAATATCTCCAAGCCATTCTCCCGGTTCCGTAACCCTTCCATATCCCATTAGGATTGGAAGAGGGTCAGAGTAATCATTTCTTGTATGGTCTTGATACAGCACAACAGTTTCATCAAGAGAATAATATACTTTTTTCGTGTGGTTGAGGGTGTACTTATATCTCTTCGCCTGCTTTATAAAGAGTCCTTGAAAAGGCTTTTCAAAATCTATTCCGTATTCGTTAAAACGATCGAGTCTACCGTAGTCCCTCAATTCCTCTATGTAATAGCCTATCTCTTCACGGACATCTTTTTCCGCCTCCCTAAAAAGACACGATACATTTCTGTAAGACTCACATATCATGTCAAAAGCATCTCCCGGATATCCGAATGCCGCCGACTGATCATAAAGAGTCTGAATTATCTTGTTGGGAAACGGATTTGAAACCGAGCATTCATCTCCAAACCAAAGAACATGGTCTCCTTTCCACTCATCGTTCAACAAGGTATGAAGTGCGTGAAGCGGTATACTATCTTTATGCATGGATTCATGAAACTTGTTCCCGTAGTCAAAATCCGCAGGGCAAATGTATTCTCTTTTATCAACATTAACCCAGTTATAATATTCACCCATAAATCATGCCTCGCTTTTTTCCTGAGACGGAATTCCGAATTCAATATGCTCTGCAGCTATGCCGAGGAAACCTGAGTCAAGATTAAAAGCAATCTCATTTGGCTTTTCCCCACGCTCTACTTCGTAAATCCAAAAGCCCATAACAACATCGACAGACATCTCAAAAGAAGTAACCCCCTTGAAATGGAAGTCCCACACGAGGCCGGTGCTATCCTGTATTTTTGCCCCTGGAACAACTTCTTCAATCGTCACATCCGCCTTGCTCCCATCATAATGAACATTCCCAATTCGATAATCATGAAAGCCGTCTTGGTCTTCCAGATATTTTATAATTTCTTCATACGATGTCAGTACCGTTTCTCGTTCTGTCCAACCCATTGATAATTGCCACCTTTATATAAACTGGATCCAGTGATCATATAAATCCATTTCCAAATCTTCAGAGATCACAATTGCTTGGATCGAATCATCGACCCTAATATAGCTATAAGTCTTACCATCGATCAAAACATTTTTATGTGAATATAGGGCTTCAACCTTTTCGTGATTCCCCCAAAAGCGGAACCGTATTAACACCCCTTTATCATGTTGTTCAGTCTTATAAATACGAAATGCGTTCTCTGCGGCTTTCTGTTCATCTCTCTCGCATATAAGTATTTCTTCATGAAGTTCTTGAAACATACGGTCTTCATCAAACTCATCTATTGGAACCATGTTCCCATCTTCACCGTCATCATATTCCAGGAAAACCTTCTTCCATTCATAGATGCCATTTACAACAAACCGAGTACCATGAGGCGTTTTAAAGCCCCAGGAATTGATGCCATAATCATCAATAAACTCACCATCGTATATTTCCGCAAATCTTTTTTTAATAGCAGTTATTCTTCTCTCGAGGTCAGTGATTTCGCCATATTTCCGGGGATGTTGGTTTACATCAAAAACCTCTCTGACTTCGCCCATTATATCCTCCAATCAATCGTAATACCCAAAATGACTGACTCTCATGTTGTCCGCCCCGCACTTTGGACACCGGTTCTTCCCTGATCGCGGATTAAGAATAAATTCTAATTCCGTGTTACACTTCTCACATTTTGGTTACCCATCAAAGAAATGAACCTTATAGTCTCTGATGGTCCCATACGGCGAAACGATAATTGGCTCAAAGACATATGCCGGCAATTCTAATGACATACGCGGGGTCTGATCCAACACTGCTTCCAACCGTCTCAGCAGTGTCTCTCTGAAATCAGAAGCCAGTCCGGCTCGATGTGGCATTCTCTCGTTCCTTTATAATTTCCGGACAAATCATGGTCGCGATGTTTCGCATCCAGTGTGCCGCCGTCAGCCAAAATATTCACGACCTCGAAAAGTTTGTCCAGATCCTTATTCTGCTTTTTGCCAGCTTCAGATCTTTCTTGAACTGGTTTGTAAATTTGACTTCGTACTTCATTCTTCCAGTGCCGCCCTGAGATCGTCCTTATTGGTATAACCCTTTACGCTGCTGTCCGAAGCAAGATGTCTGCCTTCTTCGATGGCGGCAGCGGTCACTTCATTCGGCACATCCAGCTTAAGAGAAAAAGGAATCCCATGTTCCCTGATGGTAGTCCGCAGAAACATATTGATAGCGGTTGTCATATTCATTCCCAGTTCCGAGTAAATCCGATCAGCCTGATCCTTGATATCCTTATCCACTCTGATATTCAGATTCGTAATTGCCATTGCATACACCTCCGTTTCTGGCCATAGTATATGCAATTATTCGTGCAACGCCAATACAACATCATTATATTTTACGAACCGGTCCAAGTAGATTTTAGTCTTTCAGAAAATACAGTAGGGCTGTTCCGATACCAAGTAGGAATGACAGAAATGCAGTGAAGATACTAAGCAAAAGGCTAATTTGGAAATAAGATTTTTTCTATTAGCCACCTTACCATTTATTCGTCCTCACTTTCAAAAACCTCCTTTGTATCTCCACACACCATATCAATGCAAACATAAACATCAATATGATTTTTTAGGACTTTTTTTCTTCCTCCATCGCCATCTTCATTAAAGACATAATGCTTGTAAAACTGCTTAAAATGCAGGATTTTTACGATTTCACTCTTTGTATCAACGCTATGGTCTCGGTTGTATCCTCTTTAACCCGACTTTTTTTGACGGAATCAATTCCTTCTTCAAGCGTCTCCTGAAGATTGCCGATATAGTCCGTGTCACCGCTCGTTCGCGGTGACCATTCCTTCACGCCAGAGAGTGTCGGCTTTCCTTCTGCTGCTGGCGCGACTCCGAACTCGACAGGTACCTTGAAGCGAATCTTCGACACCACGACGTCGCCCTCCTTCGGGTTCGCGTCGGAGTCAATCTCCACGCGCTCCACAATAGACCCTTCTTCTCGTCGTCCTTCAGCAAATCGAACTCGTCGGCAAACTTATCAATCTGCGAATAGACGTAATCCGCCGTTAGCCTGCCCTGACGAACTGCCTCCTCTTTTGCAAGTGCCTCGTCAAGCTTGTCTCTCTTGTCGGCGTTCGCGTCATACAGGCTATCCAGTCGTCTTTGCATGTCGTCATACTTGCGCTCGTAGTTCCTGTCGGACGCATCCAGAGAGTCCAGCTGGCGCGACAGCATGGCTATTGCGGACTCGTTGTCAGAGAGTGACTTCTTCATCCGCTCCAGCTCTTCTTCCAGCGCCTTGATGTCCGTGGACTCCTCCAGCTCATGCCGTATCCGCTCCTCAAACCGCTTGGAACGCGAAACGGCTTTGACAGCCGATATGACGGCGGAATCCACTATTTCCTGCCGGAACTGCCGCTTGAACGTGCAGCTTGGCCCCATCGCCTTCTTCGAATACTTGCACTGGTAGGCGTACGTGTCCTTGCCCCTCGTACCGTCCTTCTTCGTCCTTCCCTTGGTAAAGTTCGCTATCATGTGGCGACCACACACCGGGCAGACAAGGACGCCTGTCAAAAGATTGGCGTGCCCGCTCCGATTCCTTGGAAACAGCCTTGACTCCGCCTCCCACGTCTCTTTTGAGACAATCGGTTCATGCCTCCCGTCGCTCACTAAGTACTCTTTCTGTTTCACTGCATGGTACTCGCCGCGCTCGCCCTTTATCGGCTCCATCTGACGCCGACCATAGGCAATCTTTCCCATATAGACAGGATTGTCGATAATATGCTTCACGCTCGTCGGAGAGAAGAACGTGTACTTACCGTTTCCTCTCAGCTTCTTCTGGTAGCCGTGCGTGTTCAGCCATGTAGCGATGCCGTTCACGCCGCCTTCCTCGGCAACGTACTTGTCAAAGATAAGGCGGACGACCTCGGCTTCCTCCTCGTCGATTTTCAGGATGCCGTCGCCACCTTTTTCGATACGGTAGCCGAACGGGTCCTGTGCCCCGTTCCATAAGCCCATGCGGGCTTTCTGATACCGTCCTGCCCTCATCGTCTCGCGGATGTTCTCTCGCTCCATCTCGGCAAACGCTGACGAAATCTGGATAATCGTCTTGCCGATTCCAAAACTGTCGAGGTGCTCCTGAATGCAGTACAGGTTCACCTTGTAATCGTCGAGAATCTGCAAGGCGTTCGTCGAGTCCGCCGCGTTCCTTCCGAAGCGGGTAAGCGTATTGATGATGACGTAGTCCACGTCGGCACCGTTCTGTATCGCCTGAAGCATCTCCATGAACTGCGGACGGCCCGTGATATGCGATTTTGCAATTCCGGCAATCAGCTCGTCAACGTTTGCCCAGCCATGCTCATCAAGAGAGATCCCGATTTCCTCCGGCTTATGCCGTAGAATCAGCGCAATGAATTTACTTGTCTCATTTCCTGCCATTTCAAACACCAATCTTTTCATTGAACATTCAGGCTTATTTATTCACATAATGCAATCGTATCCGGCACGACAAGATTATCACTAAAGAATATAAACTCCTTAGCTTTTCTTGATCCATTTGCGCTGTAGGTAAGATCCAATAAGCTACTACGATACTCTCCATACAGTTCCGCAATTAAATCACATACATCATAGGTTACAATCCATTTTCTGGTGCATTTTTGAATTGCATCTCTAAGGTGTCGATGATCTATTTCCTGATATGCATTCATATACAATTCACTACCCTTAACCACATAAGGCGGATCAAAGTTTATGAACGCTTTATAGTAATGACGAAACACTGCTGGCTCAAGGAAACGAAGCGCATCTAAATTATATATATCTATATTTTCTCGCTTCTGATATATATCATTGATTTTTCTAACCAGTTCAGCTCTGTTAAAACGAGCATCTATTTTATAATTTCCTGTTTGTTTTTTTCCGCCAATGACACCAGCCATTATGACACCAGAAATATTCGTCCGGTTTAAGTAAAAGGCCGATTTGGCTAGTTCTATTGAAGGCGCATCATGCAAAGTCATATACAAGTTTCTCTGATGCTCCCATTCATCTATAGTTAATGGAACCTCCATAATAAAACGACACAGTTCATCGGGCGATTCAAGAATTGCCTGCCATATAGCATAAATTGCTGGATCTGAATCGTTAATCACAATACGTTTTACATCATTCTTGAATAAAAGCTTTAAAGCCAGCCCAGCTCCTCCGGCAAAAGGCTCTATATATGTGCCATGGAGATTATTAGCATCTATGATGGTTTTAACATAGCTATATAATTTAGTCTTCCCGCCAGGATACCGTAATGGCGTATATGTCTGTGGCATTTACATAGCTCCTTTCCATCAAGATTCTATTTCCATTCATTAGGATTTATTTCGTTATACATAGCGACTTTTTTGAACAGTATCTTCAAATCGTAGTAGAACTTATTTAGCATAGCCGTATTATCTGGGTTATGTAGCCAATGTTTAAATAGCAATTCAAAAAATGTCTTTTCGTTATTAAACAGTTCCTTTACAAACACTCTACGTTTCTTGTTTGCTCTTCCATTTGCTTCATCTTCTTGAAATTGCTGCCATGGATCACAGATATGCTCCAAATAATAAGGCTTGCTATATCCTTTATCTACGATTACACGGTCCGTCCAAAAAGCATCATCAGCATCATATATTATTTGAGCGTATTCTAAAAGGAGTTGTTCTGGAGATAATCCCGCCGGTGCATCGTGGTTATTCTTTCCTGGTAAAGCGATAATACAATTGGAGAGATCAGACGCATGGTCTCCATCCAACACACAAATGGAACTCATCGTCATGCGAAGCATTTTGCTATCTTTAAAAATATTGGACAAACTATCAGCTCCAAGGCTGGCCTTTACCAAATAAAACAGATTATGAACTGATGCAAATTCTTCTGGATGTTTAACAGAAAAATAATCAAACATCATCCTTAGCAAGAATCTGGCTTCCTCATCTTCAGTAAAGATTGGAATAATTTTGTCTTGGTATATATTCTCTTTTGTCAGAGAGCTCAAATGCATTTTGATTTTATAAAAATCAGGGTCATCCATTTTTACAACACTCGTAATGTTATCGAGAAGATAAATGACATTATCTTTTTTGGCAAGTAAATCTTCAATAGCTGACATACTATGCGTTGTAAATACCGCTTGAATTTTATATTGTGCACAATACTCCCTGAGAACATTTAAAACCTTAATCTGATACGCAGGGTGTAGCGTTGCATCCAGTTCATCCACAAGTAAAACACTTTCGATATCACGCTGCGAGTTAATTGAATTATAGTAATACTTCAAAGACACGATGGCCGCAAGAATAATATATAGATTATCTTCACCGGCAGATATTGTATTCGAATCAATGCCTTCAAAATTACTTGAAAACTCAGCTCGCGTTTTTAAATCACCCATTTGCTGTGCTGAATTATATGTGATTTCATAGTGCGTGAATTTTCTATATAGCTCGTTGATCTCATTTTGGTATTCAGCAGGAAGTGCTTTGCGTATGCCTTCAATTGCTTCGTCATTTTGGAATTCACCATAAGGCACAAGCCTGGACAACCCAAGATAAATAACAGGACAATACGGCAACTTTTCGTGAGAACCTCTTTTGTATAGAGGTTTGATTGCGTACCGGGTATTAATTGAAGAATTGTGACGTCGGAACCCAAGAGACTCCTGACCCCAATAGTCAACATTAAACAGCACTCCACTAACTCCGTGTGCAGGATCATTGTATTGCTTATCACCACGCGTTAAAGTCTCAACTTTGGGGTTTGTCACAGCGTTTACGGCATTTATCACTTGTAGGCATTTTTTATCGGTTACCCAATCACAACTTCTAGTAACCGATTGAAGCGAATTGCTAAATAAGTGCAATAGGGATGTCTTACATGTACCATTAGTTCCAGAAATCGCGTTTATTCCCGGTGCGAAGTCCAGCTCTAAATCTTTAAGTTTCCGGTACTGTGTTATGTGTAATTTTTTTATCATTTCTCCTCACTCCGCTTTTTCTTTATAAGCAATGCGTTAAAAGCACCGCCTGCGGCCAGCAATATCCCCTTTTGTAATACAACCTTTGCCTTTTTCACTCTTCATTGCCATATAGTGAGCGCCTTATTGCATCTCGATATACGTTTCCTTCCGGCAAGTCCATAGCCGAGAACGCTTCTTGAACCTTATAAACAGTTGTGCAATGCTCCTCTGTAATACCCAATGGAACAATTTCTCCATCTGCAATATCAGAAAACGAGCTTAAGTAATCGTATGAAATGAAGTGAATTGATGCTGGCTGTGTCGGAAATTTAGGTATTTTATCCTTTCCGCCAAGTCTATTCAACACACGATCATAAACAGGACGCGGGCATACAAAGTAAAGTCCTGTACGGCATAAATCCTCTCGTTGCAGCACCTGACCTTTGTATATAAGTTGCGGGATAATTCGTTTCGAAACATTCTCCCAGTTTAATCCAACTGTATCGGATTTTAAGGATCTGTCTTTTAATAACGCCGCTCTTGCCTCTCGATAATTTCCGGTAGTATCAATAGTCTGAACCTCAATAGCGGTAAATTCTATCAATTCACCTGCTTCATCTAAAAGCGCAAGAACCCAATCAACAAAATACGATCCTGTTCCTTTCCTCTGAGGCAGGCGTAACTCTCCACCCCATCCATGTCCAAAGACAGCAATCGCTCCTCCTTCGTTTTTTGCCCTAGCAACAGCAGCTCGGCCAGAATAGAGATTGTATTCTTTTTTGAATGCTGATCTTGCTATAGTTTTCAACATTTTATAGTCATCAGCGTATATTCTTATTGGGCAGCAAATGACATCAGGAGATTTATCTGAACTCTGATGGATAGAGCAGACACCAGAAACTGTACGATCTCGAGACAGAACTTTAGTGCACTGTGTCCCAAGAAACGGACACCTCTTTTGATTTGCTGCGCAAAGGGCAACGGCAGAAGAGTCCTCTGCTCGATACCCGAAGAATTCAGAGATATAGCCCGCCATATTATTTTACCTCCTGTAAAATAGACTTTATTGCAAGTCCAACAGCTTCTGCCAATAGCGGCGGAACTGCGTTCCCAACTTGGGCGAATTGTTCCGCCTGCGATCCTGTAAAGATATAATGATCAGGAAACGACTGTATTCTTGCGGCTTCTCGAACCGTAAAGGATCGTTCTTGTTCATAGTGGAAAAAAGCTCCCCAATGCGGATCACACTTCGTTAGTATTGTCGATGCCAATCCGTTAGGTTCCACTCTTCCATACCGTTTTGTATGATCAGATTTTCTCGCAAGTTGCATTCCCTTTGGTAACATATCATCTGGTATATCAGTCCAGTTACCGCCGGGTTTTATGTATTTCAAGCGCTCCAGATTGATTTTTGAAAGTTTCGGAGCTTCATGGTTATAGACTCCGCTACTTCCTATGCGTAACCTTCTTTGATAATCACATACAGGAGCACATAGATATTCTTTTACATTAGCCCCTTTTTCACCGGCCTTAAGAGGCGGCAAATCACCTATGGCTTCTTGAACAGTAGTAAAGCGAGATGACGCTAGTTCTGATGGATATTTTACCAAGACTTGTCCATCAAACGTTGTTGTGAAATTCGGCCTAATCGGAGCATGATAAATCGGCTCGGGGAAAACCATCGTGGGAAGCTCTGCTCCTCTTACGCCAATGATAATGGTTCTCCAACGCATTTGAGGAACCCCATAATAGGCAGCACCAAGAATTCGGACATCCGCTCCATAACCTAATTCGGCAAGAGAATCAAGAATTGCGTGTAATGTTGCCCCGTGTTCAAAAGATACTAACCCAGGTACATTCTCTATAAGAACAGCTCTTGGCTGAAAGGCGTCCACAAAGCGAAGATATTCTTTGAATAGATGGTTACGTTGATCAAGCACGCTTCTAACTGGAGCATTTATTGAAAATCCCTGACACGGGGGCCCTCCAGCCAAAAGATCCAGTTCGCCTTTTTGTAACCTAAGTTCTTCTCTAATCTGTTCGGCATCAAGTGTACGAATGTCAGCCGTTAGCACTTTCGCAGATGGATGGTTTTTCTTGTATGTCTCAGCGTATACCGGGACAATTTCTGAAGCAAAAAGGCTATGAAAGCCAGCCTCTGATAAGCCTTCTGATAACCCACCAGCTCCGGCAAAGAGATCCAACATTGTAAGGGTATTGCTAACCATCCTATATTCACCTCATATCAGCAGATTTAGTAGGCTTTTCGGCTTTTTCTGGAATAATCCAAATACGACTTAACTTCTGAGCTCCGTCTATACGCCCGCTTTTGCAAAGGATCTGAACTTGACGTTCAGTAATTTCCCACTTTTTAGCCGCGTCTTGTACAGTAATATATCCGTTCACAAGATACCTCCATGAAGAATGGGTATAAATCGACAAGTATATTGTATTCGTTTAAGCGAAATTGGTCAAGCGGTTATACAGTATTTCTATAGTTTTCCTGAATAATAGCTTTATCGCTCCGTGTATACATTGTATTTACGACTTCTGCAAATTGCCTTTCAAAAAAGTCTTGTCTTTAAGGAGTTTCACCGATTAAAAAGCAAACAGAGATTAGCTGGCAGAAAGATATTCTTGTAAGCCGTCGCTCAAAACAAGCTGAGCATATTCCAGCGGCTTATTGTAGATCAGCCAGTCCAGCTCACTACGCTGGAGCCGGTTTTCTGCAAACTGATTTTCTATACCTATCGTGTCTATCGTGATCCTTGATCCGCCTACATAGCAAAGCTCAACGCAGGCGTTATCCATATTGTACTCGCAAGAAATAAGCTGCTCCATTGTTTGCCTCCTGTTAGATCATTCCAAAGTGCTTGAACGCTTCTTTGATTGCCTCTTCTTTCTCCTTCGTGCAGTTCGGTTGTTTGGAATCCTCTGACTTCGGCAGATTATAGTTTTCCCGTTCGATGATCCTGCATTTTCGCTTTATCTGTGCTATGTTCAGATTCGTTACATGCAGACCGGTCTGCGCTTTTACATTATCTCTGATCTGATCATATGTTGCCTGCCCGCGCTTGTCCTGTACCAGTTCTTCCACGTCCACATCAATGTTGATATGCGTAACAGAATTTCTCAGAACTAAGAGACAGACCGTCTCCACATGCGTCGTCTGCGGAAACTGGTCCACCGGGCAGACCCTCTTTAGCGCATATCCTCCCTGACAAAGAATCTTCAGATCCCTCGCCAGAGTCGCCGGATCGCAGGAGACATAGACGATACGGTCCGGCTGCATCCTGAGCATGGTCTGAAGGCAAATGCCGTCGCAGCCCTTGCGGGGCGGATCCACTACAATCACATCCGGGTGCAGGGCGTCACTGACGACGGCGTCCCTCCCCTTTTTCTCCTGGCTACCCTCTGTCTTTTTTAGAGCACCGGTATTCTCCCTGGACTCCACCTGCCCATGGTCACAGATATTCTCCCCGGACTCCGCCTGTCCATGTCCACCGCGATCCTGTGCAGGACTATGCGTCCCCTTCTCCGACTCACCGGCTCTCTGGGCAAAACTTCCCTTCCCCTCATAGAATTCCGGCAACACTTCCTCCGCCTTTCCCACGAAGAAATGCGCGTTCTCTATGTCATTTCTCCTGGCATTGGCTCTCGCGTCCTCGATTGCCTCCGGGATAATCTCTACCCCATAGACCTGTCCCGCCTTCCTGGCCAGGAAAAGAGAGATGGTCCCGATCCCGCAGTAGAGATCCCAGACACTCTCCTGACCCTTGAGATCCGCGTACTCCAGAGCCTTTTCGTAGAGCCGGGCCGTCTGATAGGGATTGACCTGGTAGAAAGACCGGGGACTGATAGCAAAGGCGATATCGCCGATATAGTCCACAATGCTCTCCTGGCCCCAAACGCATCGGGTCTCGTCGCCCATGATGACATTGGTCTGCTTACAGTTGCTGTTGATGCAGATTGATTTCATACCGGCAATCTTTGTCAGCCGGTCAACCAGCTTCTGCTGCCGGGGCAATTCCCTGCCATTGATGATCAGGCAGACCATAATCTGTCCGCTGGCAAAGCCCTTGCGGATCAAAACGTGGCGAACCAGCCCCCTGCCGGTGACCTCGTCATATGGCCTGATTCCGCAGGCCCTCATGTAGTCCTTGACCGCCTTTAAAATGCTCTCGTTCTCCGGCGCCCCTAAGAGGCAGTCATCAATTGGGATAATGCGGTGACTCCTGGCCGCGTAGAAGCCGGAAATAATCTCTCCCTCCCTATTTGCTCCCAGGGGGAACTGGGCCTTGTTCCGGTAACGGAAAGCCTTCTCCATACCCAGGATGGGCTCCATGATCCGGTCCACCAGCTCCGGGGCAAAGCCTCCGATACGGATCAGATCATTTCTCACCCGCCTCTCCTTCCAGGCCTTCTGCTTCTCGTAGGAGAGAGCCTGCAGCTGGCAGCCTCCACACTGGCGGGCGATCGGGCAGACCTCCGGCACGCGGTTCTCAGAGGCCCGCAGGATCTCCTCCACCCGGGCGTAGCCATAGTTCTTCTTGACCTTGGTTGCCCGGGCCATGATCTGATCGCCCAGGACGGCCCCCTTGACGAAGAAGGTCATCCCCTGATCATGTCCGATCCCCTCGCCGCCCACGGCCATATCTTCAATTGTCAGGGGAAATAAATCATTTTTTTGCATATGTAGCTACACCTGTTTTCCCTTGCCGCAGAATTCTTCTATCTATCCCGCCGCAGACACCATCTCCCGTGCAGGTCCTCGCTGCAGGCGGGCGGAATCGCCTGTAGAAAGGATGTAGAAGCAGACATCGTCGCCACTGCAATTCCCCCGCCCCAAATTAAAAATCCCGACGGATGCTCACACAAGCGCCGGGACTTCCTTAATCGCGGTGACCAGGGCGGTCCCTCCACCGGATCCTCTGGTCGCAATGGAACGCCCCTGCAAGGCGCATCCAATGAATCCTGTATTTACTCTTCTTCCGGGCTGGTCTTTCGGATATTGGAATCCAACAGACGGTTGAAGCCCTGCCATTTGAGGTTGCCGGGAGCCAGATCTCCCAGGGCCTCCTTCATGGTCTCAAGCTTGGCGTCCGCATTGTCCGCGAAGGCCAGGGCCAGGGCCTCCGCGATGGCCGGCTTCTTGGGGGAACCGAACTCCAGCTCCCCGTGGTGGGCCAGAATACAGTGGATCAGCTCCGCCGACTTGGTCGGCGGAAAGCCCGGGATCTTGGTGATGCGGTTCTGCACGATCTGCGCCCCGATCATAATGTGCCCCAGCAGCTGACCTACGTCCGTATAGTCGTTCTTTGGATAGGGCGAGAGCTCATAGAGCTTCCCGATATCATGGAAAATCGCCGCTGTCAGAAGCAGACTTCGATCCAGGAAGGGATAGTGGGACGCGAAGAAATCACAGGTCTGAGCCACACTCAAGGTGTGCTCTAAAAGCCCTCCCACATAGCCGTGGTGAACGCTTTTTGCCGCGGAGTGGAACTTGAACTTTTCAGCGAAGCCCTCCTGCCTGACGAAAAAGGACTCCAGCAGCTCTCTCATACAGGGCGTTTTGACAGAGGCGATCAGATTCAGGAGTTCCTGATACATCTCGTCGGGATCTCTCTCAGAGCAGGGGAGGAAATCGGCCGGATTGTATTCTCCCTCTCTCGCCAGCCGAAGCCGCTTGATATTGAGCTGGCGGTTGCCATTGAAAATAATGACCTCCCCCGTCACCTGGATATAGTCCAGCTCCTCGTACTCGTCAATGCCCAGGGAGCCCGGATCCCAGATCTTCCCGTCCAGACTGCCTGTCTTATCCTGAAGTATCAAAGACTCATAGGGTTTGCCGTTCTTGGCTGTCGCCTGGGTCTTCTTGCGGCAGAGATAGATCTCATTGATGTGGTCTCCCTCAGCCAGCTCCTTGATATACTTCATTTGTTCTCCGTTCTAAGCGTCCTCGGCGCAGCGCACATTTGCTTTATCATTATAGCAGACAATCCCGCAAATATCGTATAATCCCCTTATGAACAGGAAAGTCTACAAAACACTCGAATACCATAAAATTCTCTCCATGCTGGAGGCCCGGGCCTCCTCCGACAAGGGAAAAGAATGCTGCCACCGCCTGCAGCCCCTTACAAACCTGCGCGATATACAATTCGCCCAGAGACAGACGGCGGACGCCCTGGGCCGTATCCTGGCAGGGGGATCCTTCTCCTTTGGCGGCATTTCCGACCCCGGCCCCCTGGGCAAACGCCTGGCGGTCGGAGCCAGCGCAAATGCCCGCGAGCTCCTGGCCATCGCCTCTCTTCTGACCCTGGCCGGTCGGGCAGCCGCCTACGGATCCAAGAAGAGGGAGAGTCTGCCCGACGACAGTCTGACCTCTCGCTTTGCGGCACTCGATCCTTTGCCCGGCCTGGCAAAAGAGATCAACCGCTGCATTCTCTCCGAGGATTCCTTTGCCGATGATGCCTCCCCCGGTCTCAGGCAGGTTCGCCGGGCCATGGCCTCTGTCAATGAGCAGGTCAGGTTCCAGCTAAACCGCATGCTCTCCTCTTCTGCCAGGGACTACCTGCAGGATGGGGTGATCACCATGCGGGACGGCCGCTACTGCCTGCCGGTCCGGGCCGAGTACAAGAACTACGTGCCCGGCATGGTTCACGATTCTTCTTCCTCCGGCGCCACCCTCTTCATTGAGCCCATGTCTGTCGTCAATCTCAACAATGAGCTCCGTGAGCTGGAGGGGAAGGAAGAGGAAGAGATCGCCCGGATCCTTCGCTCGCTCTCCGATCAGGTTCTTGAGAATATCGAGACCATCCAAATCGACTTCGACCGCCTGGCAGAGCTGGACTTCATCTTTGCCAAGGGCCAGCTGGCAGCCGATATGTCCGCGAGTCAGCCGGATTTCAATGAAGAGGGGATCATCAGCTTAAAGGCGGCCCGTCACCCCCTTTTGGACAAAAATACCGTTGTCCCCATTGATATCAGCCTGGGACAGAACTACAACCTCCTGGTCGTGACCGGTCCCAACACCGGCGGCAAGACGGTCTCCCTCAAGACCTGCGGCCTGCTGACGCTCATGGGACAGGCAGGCCTGCACATTCCCGCCAGGGATCACAGTCAGCTGGCCGTCTTTGACAATGTCTACGCGGACATCGGAGATGAGCAGAGCATCGAGCAGTCTCTGTCCACCTTCTCCTCCCACATGACCAATATTGTCCATATCTTGGACGGCGTCGACTCCGTTCTGTCAAATGGCCACGACGCCTTAGTCCTCTTCGATGAGCTCTGCGCCGGCACGGATCCGGCGGAGGGGGCCGCCCTGGCCACCGCGATTTTAGATCGCCTTCACAGGCGCCAGGTCCGGGTCATGGCCACGACCCACTATTCCGAGCTCAAGGTCTACGCACTCTCAACCGAGGGCGTAGAAAATGCCTCCTGTGAGTTCTCCCTGGAGACCCTCTCCCCCACCTACCGGCTTCTGATCGGCATTCCGGGCAAGTCCAATGCCTTCGCCATCTCCTCTAAGCTGGGACTGGCCGCGGACATCATCAGCGACGCCCAGAGCCGTATCGATGAGGAGAGCGTCTCCTTCGAAGACCTGCTGGCCGACCTGGAGAACCGTCGCAACGCCATCGAGAAGACCCAGGCCGAGACCCGGGCGGCCAAAGCCTCCATCGATAAGACCCGGATCCAGCTGGATCAGAGGCTGGCCCAGCTCAACGCCTCCAAAGATAAGGTCCTGCAGTCTGCCAACCTTGAGGCGGCCCGCATCCTCAAGGAGGCCAAGGAAACCGCCGACAAGACCATCCGGGACTTCCATAAGTACGGCCGGGCTGCTGCCGCGGATATGACCCGCATGGAGCAGGAGCGAAGAGCCCTGGGCGAGAAGCTCAAGACCCGCCAGAACAAGTCCCGGGCCTCTGCCGGGATGGAGCAGGAGCGAAAAAAGGCCCCTGTCCCGAAGGCAAAAGATCTCCATATTGGCGACAAGGTCAAGGTCCTTTCCATGGGGGTCACTGCGACCGTCCACTCTCTTCCGGACAAGTCCGGCCATCTGGAGGTCCAGATGGGGATCATCCGCAGCCGCGTCAAGCTGACCGACCTTGTTCTGGTCAGCGACCAGAGCTTAGCGACCTTAAACGGACAGCAGCTACCCGGAACCGGCAGACGGCGGGCCCCGGGCTCCGGCGGCAGACAGTCAGCCTCTTCCTTCAACAAGTCCGCCTTCATCTCGCCTGAGATCAAGCTCCTCGGCATGAGCGGGGACGAGGCTATCTGTGCTCTGGACAAATACCTGGATGACGCCGTCCTCTCCCATCTCAGAGAGGTTCGCGTCGTTCACGGCAAGGGCACCGGGGTCCTGCGTCAACGGGTCCACGAATATCTCAACGGAAATCCCCACGTCAAGTCCTACGACCTGGCTTCCTACGGTCAGGGCGACGCGGGTGTGACAGTCGTCAAGCTGCTCGATTAATCTTGCTTTCGCTCTCCCGCTCTCTCTCATCGGTTCAAGTCCTTTATTCTTCAGACAGGAGGATTTGCAGTCAGATATCGTAGTCTGAAGGCAGATTCATCAAGACGTTTTATCCCTTCACTCAATTTTTGGTTCTACAATAAATGTGATTCTACAATAAATGTGGGGGCGAATAGATGTTTCCATTCGCCCCTAAGTGTATGATTGGATAAAAAGATCCCTCCCGGCATTTCAAACCGGGAGGGATTTTCATTTCTGCCCATGGAACAGCTGCAAAACAGCTGTTTCACGGGCTCACGTTCTTGTTTTGGAAAGATTAGGCTTAAACTAACTCCAGAACAACTTCCATCGCGCCGTCGCCCTTGCGCTGGCCAATCTTGATGATTCTGGTGTAACCGCCGCTGCGGCCATCATACTTGGGGCCAATCTCATCGAAGAGCTTGGCGACAAGGTCGACCTTCCTGGTCTCACGCTTCTTGGCTCCTACCTCTGTGATGGGATAGAGCACCTTGAGCATCTGACGCCTTGCGTGCAGACGGCTGGGCTGATCCTTCCTGATCTTCTTCTCGATGGTCTCATAGACGGTCACCTTCTTGCCGTCTACGACTTCCTTCTTGCGCTTTCCGTCAGCGTCCTTAACAGCGACCTTGGCCTGGACGGAGACCTCGTCGAAGTTATTCCTCTCGCGGATCGCGAGCGCGATCAGGCCCTCAGCGATTTTGGCGGCCTCCTTGGCCTTGGCCTCTGTAGTCACGATACGGCCCTTGTAGAGCAGGTTGGTAACCTGATTCCGAAGAAGCGCCTTGCGCTGTGATGAAGTTCTGCTTAACTTACGATACTTAGCCATGATATTACCTCCTGTCAGGTGGGAGCGATCGGCCTGCTTCATCGGACTTACAGCCCATCGCCCGTGTGCTTACTGGTGAACGACATACCGTATCGGTCACCCTGTGCCACTTCGGGGTTTTCAGAGCGCGGCGCCCTTCGGACTTATCCGCGTTCTCAGAAGACAAATCCAAATCGTCTCAGACTCAGATCGTCTCCTTCCTTCTTACAGTTCTTCCGTCTGCCGGAGTGAGAGTCCCATCTCCTGCAGCTTCTGGAGGACCTCCTCCAGAGACTTGCGCCCGAGATTACGAACCTTCATCATATCCTCGGGCGTCTTGTTGACCAGCTCCTCGACGGTGTTGATTCCGGCCCTCTTCAGGCAGTTGTAAGAACGCACAGATAATTCGAGCTCGTCGATGTTCATCATCTTCATGCTCGCCGTATCCGCGGACGGCTTCTCTACCATGATCTCTGTGTTCCTGGCATTCTCGGAGAGATCAATAAAGAGATTCAGGTGTTCAGAGAGCACCTTGGCTGCAAGGCTTGCCGCCTCGTCCGGACCGATTGTTCCATTGGTCCAGACCTCTAATGTCAGCTTGTCGAAGTCAGTCACCTGACCGACACGCGTGTTCTCAACATTCATGTTGACACGCTCTACAGGGGTGTAGATAGAATCAACCGCGATCACACCGATGGGTGTGTCATCCGTCTTATTCTTGTCGGAAGAGACATAGCCTCTTCCCTTGCTGATGGTCAGCTCCATGTACAGCTTGCTGTCAGAGCCGCCATTCAGATGCGCGATCACAAGATCCGGGTTCACGATCTCGATATCGGAATCCACCTGGATATCCGCTGCAGTGACGGTCCCCTCGCCCTCATACTCGATGTAGGCGACCTTGGGCTCATCCGTCTGACTGTTGCTACGGATTGCCAGCTGTTTGATATTCAGAACGATCTCAGTGACGTCTTCCTTCACTCCAGGGATTGAGCTGAACTCGTGCAGAACGCCCTCGATCTTAATCTGGGTTACAGCGACACCGGGCATAGAACTGAGCATAATCCTGCGCAGTGAATTGCCGAGGGTGATTCCGTAACCTCTCTCCAAGGGCTCTACGACGAACTTGCCATACTTCTTATCATCAGAAATCTCTGCGATCTCAATGTTTGGTTTTTTGAAATCCAGCATTTATATGCCCTCCCTATCGACTATGCAAGGTCTTGATAAACGACTCTAATTACTTAGAATACAGCTCGACGATCTGCATCTCATCGACCGGGACATCGATCTGATCTCTGGTCGGAAGCGACTTGACAGTAGCCTTCAGATTCTCCGTATCGGCCTCAAGCCAGTCGGGAATCATGCGTCCTCCGGTGACCTCGATGATATCCTTCATGCGCTGGAGGGTCTTCTTCTTCTCAACGATCTCAACAAGATCTCCGGCCTTCACAAGGTAGGAGGGGATATTGACCTTCCTGCCATTGACCGTGACGAACTTGTGGTCGACAATCTGCCTTGCCTCGCGGCGGGTGCGGGCCCAGCCCAGACGGAATATGACATTGTCGAGACGGGACTCTAAGATCGTCATCAGGTTCTCACCGGTCTGACCCTTCTTGACGTCCGCCTGCCTGTAGTAATTACGGAAAGGCTTCTCCAGAACGCCATAGATGAACTTGGCCTTCTGCTTCTCCTTCAGCTGCTTGCCGTACTCGGAAACCTTGCGGCGAGAGTTGCGGGGCTGCCTCTTGGACTTCTTATCTACGCCTAAGAAAACAGGATCCAAACCAAGGGATCTGCATCTCTTAAGGACTGGTGTCTTATCAATAGCCATCTTTGATGAACCTCCTAATTAAACTCTTCTACGCTTGGGGGGACGGCAGCCGTTATGAGGAACGGGGGTAACGTCCTTGATGCTCTGTACCGTCAATCCGGCAGCCGCAAGCGCGCGGATCGCGGCTTCACGACCTGAACCCGGCCCCTTGACGAAGACGTCAACGGTCTTAAGGCCATGAGGAAGAGCTGCCTTGGTGGCAGTCTCCGCAGCCATCTGTGCAGCATAGGGAGTAGATTTCCTTGAACCTCTGAATCCGAGACCGCCGGCACTTGCCCATGAAAGAGCGTTTCCCTGCGCATCTGTCAGAGTCACAATGGTGTTATTGAAAGATGCCTGGATATGTGCCTGTCCGTGTTCAACGTTTTTCTTTACGCGCTTCTTCGTAACTTTTCTTGTCACTTTAGCCATAATGTCTAACTAACCTACTTTCTCGTTATGCAATTACTTCTTCTTATTCGCAACGGTCTTCTTGGGTCCCTTGCGGGTTCTGGCATTGGTCTTGGTCTTCTGACCGCGAACGGGCAGACCCTGACGATGGCGCTTGCCGCGATAACAGCCGATCTCCTGCAGTCTCTTGATATCAAGAGCTGTCTGCCGTCTGAGGTCACCCTCGACGGTAAGCGTCTCCTCAATTGCGTTGCTGATTCTCTTTACTTCATCATCGGTCAGATCCTTGACACGGGTGTCCGGATCCACATTAGCAGACGCGAGCACCGCATCTGAACTAGCTCTGCCGATTCCGTAAATGTAAGTTAAACCAATTTCAATTCGCTTCTCTCTTGGTAAATCTACACCTGCGATACGAGCCATGTGTATTTAACCTCCATAAAATCCTGGATACCTGGGTATCCGTTATCAGTAGAAGCAGTCTCTACCCCATACAGCTCCGGTCTCCCGGCCTGAAATGTGTGTATGTCCTCGATTCCGCCTTTCGCTCTCGCGATATCTTCCCCGGCACTCGGTATGCAATGCCTGGAATCTATAATCAGCCTGGCCCAGACCGGCCGGCTGCAGCCGCACGTCATTTGGGAATTATCATCCCTGTCTCTGGTTGTGCTTGGGATTCTCGCAGATGATTCTGATGCGTCCCTTTCTCTTGATGACCTTGCACTTCTCGCACATAGGCTTCACAGACGATCTTACCTTCACAGATCCTTCCTCCTCTCGTTAGTTTCGCGCTGTCTCAGGGTTTTTACGGTGTGGGTCAGTCACAGCTTTCCCTAAAAATGGGCGCACTTAGAGCCTTCTTTCCAAAAGCGTCTAGGGCAAATGATATCATCTGCCCACTGCGATGTCAACCAAAACCGCGTAAAATAGGCATTTAGGGCCTATACTCCATCTCTCCTTCCCATCTGCACAAGATCTTGTATCCATGATATACTGTTGTATTGACACCTGGTCTTTTACAGGTCATTTTTCTCCGGAGAATGATCTGTCGGGACCGACGGAAGCTGATCAGGGGGATTTCACTATGCCGACTTCATCTCGCGGACACATTCTGGGCCTCGACGGGCTTCGCGCCATCGCCATTACGGGAATTGTCCTCTATCACCTCATGCCGCAGCAAGTCCCCGGCGGTTATCTCGGCGTCACCCTCTTCTTCACCCTCATGGGCTATCTCATCCTTGTGAAGAACCCGGATGTCGTCCAGGGGAAGCCCTTTTATGCGGGAACATATTATAAGAAGAAATTCCTCCGTCTTTATCCCCCTCTTCTCATGGTATTGGTCTTGTCCTCCCTGGCTCTGCTGGTCCTTTATCCCTCCTATCCCAGGCGGGTTCTGCCCGAAGTGCTCAGCGTCCTCTTTGGCTTTAACAACTTCTGGCAGATTGCCCAGAACGCCAGCTACTTCACCCGTCTCGCCAACAGCTCCCCTTTTACCCACCTCTGGTTTTTGGGGCTGACCTTCCAGTACTATCTCATCTGGCCCCTGCTTTTGCTTCTGCTCAACCGCCTCCGTCCGCGGATCAGGAAATTCGGCCTGCGGCGGATCTGCTTCTGCTTTCTGATCCTCCTGTCCTTTTTGTCCATGCTGGAGGCCGGCCTTCTCTATCGCCCCGATCACGATCCCTCCCGCATCTATTACGGAACCGACACCCGCGCTTTCTCCCTCTTTCTGGGAATGGCCGCCGCCTTTCTCCCGGTCAGAAAGCCGCGCGCTTACTTTAAGGCGCATCGGGCAGCCGGCCTTGCCATTGCCGTTTTGGCCGCCATCGGAATCCTGACGCTGAGCCTGACGCTTGACGGTTCCTCCGCGGCCAACTACCGGGGCCTGATGCAGCTGGCGAGTCTTCTCTTTGCCCTTCTCATGCTCATGGTCATCTGGATGCCCTCCCTCCTGGGGCGTCTGCTGGATCATCCGATCTTGAGAGCGGTAGGCCAATCCAGCTATCTGATCTACCTTCTGATGTACCCGGTCATCTTCTTTGTCAGCCACTGCAGCCAGGACTCTTCGCACCCTCTCTGGAAGATCCTCTGCCTGGCCCTCATCGCGATCCTTACCGTCAGCCTCAGCTTCCTGGGCAGAAAGCTGTCCTCTCTCCCTCTTTCCGGCGGATCCCGCCATCTGACCCGAAGGAGGATTTACCTGGCCCTTCTTCTGGTCTGCCTGCTCCTCTGCGCCCTTCAATGGAAGATCAGCGGCCGCGCGATTGCCGCCCAGGCAAAGGACCAGGCGCAGATGGAAGAGGAGTTAAAGAGCCAGCAACAGCAGCAGGATCAGAGGAATGCCGATGCGCAGGGGGGCTCTAACCAGACAGATGCCTCCAGGAACTATTCCGTCACCGCCATTGGCGACTCCGTTCTCCTGGACGCCTCCAGCGCCCTCTCAAGTCAGATCCCCGGGATCTATGTCGACGGCAAGGTCTCACGCCAGGCCTGGGCGGTCAAAGACCTTATTAACTCCCTGAAGGAGAAAAATCTCCTGGGCAATATCATCATTCTCCACCTGGGCACCAATGGGGCCTTCCGTCAGTCTGTCGGGCAGGAGATCATCGACCAGCTAGGATCCGACCGCCAGATCTACTGGGTGACTGTCTACGCCCCCGGCGTAGCCTGGGCGGCCCAATCCAACGCCACCATCAAAGCCCTGGCTGACGCCAATTCCAATGTCCATCTGATCGACTGGGCCAGTTATGCCAAGGGACACCGCAGCTGGTTCTTCTCCGATGGGATTCACTTGAAGCCCGACGGGCAAAAAGCCTATGCAGAATTGATCAGGACCTCCTGCGGACTCTGACGCGGGCAGAGAGATCTGTGAAAAACAGCCAAAAAATCCCCCAAACACAGTATTGGATCTGGTCCCCGAAGGATCCCGCTCCGGCATTTGACATAGTGTCTGTGAAAAACGAATTCACACAAAGGAGGAAGCTTCAAGCCACAGGGACTTGAAGCTTCCTCCTTTCCATAATATACGCGCTTACAATATGCGATGACGCTGTTCCCTATGGATCAGTTTACCGTCACACAGGCAGATGTGGGTTGCATTGATTCATCTGAATCACTTATCTCTCCAGATAATTCTCCCCTTGGTCAGATCATAAGGAGACATCTCTACTGTCACCTTATCTCCGGGCAGGATACGGATATAGTTCATCCGAAGCTTCCCGCTGATATGAGCCAGAATCTGGTGCCCATTCTCTAATTCCACAGAAAACATGGCATTCGGAAGCTTCTCCAGGACCTTACCCTCAACCTCAATCACATCTGCTTTCGACATTCGATACCTCCAATTCATTGCCAAGAATGGCCTTAATCTGCGCAAAAACCACATCCATGGGCCGGGTTCCGTCCACTGTCTTAAGTACCCCTTCCCTCTCATAGTAATCGATGAGAGGCTGGGTCTGCTCATGGTAGACCTGCAGGCGGTTTGCCACCGTGGCCTCGCTGTCATCCGCCCTCTGGATCAGCTCTGATCCGCAGGCGTCGCAGACTCCCTCCTTCTCAGGCGGCAGAGCAGCCAGATGATAGGTGGCTCCGCAGGAAGGGCAGACACGTCTGCCGGACATGCGCCTGATAATATTCTCATCGGGGACATCAACATTGATCGCGAAATCGATGCTCTCTCCCCTGGCGGTCAGGGCCTTGCCAAGAGCCCGGGCCTGGGGAATGGTTCTCGGAAATCCATCCAGGACAAAGCCGTCCTCACAGTCATCCTGCCCGATGCGATCCATCAAAAGGTCGCAGGTCAGTTCATCGGGAACCAGATTTCCCGCGTCCATATACTCCTTGGCCTTTTTCCCCAGCGGGGTCCGATTCTTGATGTTGGCCCGGAAGATATCCCCTGTAGAGATATGGGGAATCCCATAAGCCAAGGCGATCTGCTTGGCCTGCGTTCCCTTTCCGGCGCCGGGAGCCCCTAACATAATAATCTTCATTTGCGCAAATTCTCCCATCTTCTGTCATCGAATACAGGCTGTGGGCATCCTTGTCATGAATCATGGGGATAGGATCTTGCGACCATATCCCCGTCAATTCGTCAATTGTTCAGGAAGCCCTTGTAGTTTCGAACCATCATCTGCGATTCGATCTGCTTGAGCGTCTCAATCACAACGCCCACGATAATAATCAAAGACGTTCCGCCAAAGGAAACATTGGCATTAAACAATCCGTTAAAGATAATGGGAAGCATGGTGACGATGGTCAGGCCGACCGCTCCAATCAGAATGATGGAGCGAAGGATTCCGCTGAGGTAGTCACTGGTCGGCTTACCGGGACGGATCCCGGGGATGAAGCCACCCTGCTTCTTGATATTATCGGCGATTTCCAGCGGATTAAAGGTAATTGATGTATAGAAATACGCGAACGCGATGATTAAAACCACGTAAATCGCAGCGCCGATTGTATAGATCCATTCCGCTGTGTGGAACCAGTGGGACTGGGACAAGAGCTTTAAGATCTTGGATCCGATTCCATTGCCGTTGCCCTTGCCCAAAAGAGCCGCCAGAATCACAGGCGTCTGCATCAGGGACTGGGCGAAGATAACGGGGATAACGCCTCCGGTATTCACCTTGAGGGGAATGTGGCTGCTGGTTCCGCCCACGCTTCGTCTCCCGGCAATCTTTCTGGAGTACTGGACCGGAATTTTGCGCTCCGCGTCCTGCAGATACACGGTCATAATGACCACCGCCAGAATAATCGCCAGAATGACAAGAGCCGCCAGAACGGCCTTGGCCGCAGCCTTGCCGCTGATAAACTGCTTGAAGAGGGTCTGGAGATCCTGCGGAATGCGGGAGATGATATTGATGACAAGGACAATGGAGATTCCATTGCCGACGCCTCTCTCCGTAATCCGCTCTCCGAGCCACATCAGAATGGTCGAGCCTGCCGTCAGTGCAACCACAACCTCAAAGACATAGAGGGCGTTAAACTGAACCAGGTAGCCGCCGCGGCCGAATCCGATCGCCATGGCCAGTGACTCTCCCAGAGCCAGGCCGACCGTCAGATAACGCGTAATCCGGGTCATCTTCTTGCGTCCCTGTTCCCCATCCCTCTGCATCTCCTCCAGAGCCGGGAAGGCAATGGTCAGAAGCTGCACAATAATGGATGATGTGATATACGGCGTGATGTTCAATGCGAAAATGGACATCTGGCTGAGAGATCCGCCCGTAATCGCATCCAGGAAATCAGATGCTCCCCCCGTAGAAGAGAACAGATTGTTGAACACATCTCCCTGAACGCCGGGCAGATGAATCATAGATCCGATTCTGACAACCACTAAGATCATCAGGGTAAACCAGATCCGTCTGCGTATATCCTTAATCTTGAACGCGTTGTGGAGTGTTTTCAACATATCAGATCACCTCTGCCTTGCCGCCAAGTGCCTCGATCTTCTCCCTGGCAGACGCAGAGAAGGCATTTACCTGAACATCGAGCTTCTTGGTCAAATCACCAGTGCCGAGGATCTTGACTCCGTCAAGCTCCTTCTTGATGATTCCGGCTTCCTTGAGGGCTGCTACGGTTACAACTGCGTCGTTGTCAAATACCTCAAGGGCAGATACGTTAATCGCAACGATCTGCTTGCTGTTGCGGTTTTTGAAGCCTCTCTTGGGGAGTCTTCTGAAAATAGGCATCTGGCCGCCCTCGAATCCGGGCCTCGGGGCGCCGCTTCTGGCCTTCTGTCCCTTGTGTCCCTTGCCGGCGGTCTTGCCGTTACCTGAACCGTGTCCACGGCCTCTTCTGCCCGCATCACTGAAGGTTGCGCCCTCCGCAGGTCTTAAAGTGGATAAATCCATTTCTGGCACCTCCTATTATGCTTCCTCTACCTTTACCAGATGAGCCACATGACGAACCATGCCGCGGACAGCCGCGTTGTCAGGGAGCTCAACCGTCTGATGCATCTTGTGCAGTCCGAGAGCCTCAACGGTCTTTCTGTTCTTGGGAACATTGCCGATGGGAGACTTTACAAGCGTTACTTTTAACTTATTAGCCATCTTCGCATTCCTCCTTAACCGACGATCTCTTCAACGGACTTGCCGCGGAGTCTGGCGACCTCTTCAGGACTCTTCAACTGGCGGAGCGCCTCGATGGTTGCCAGGACGACATTCTGCTTGTTGGAGGATCCCAGAGACTTGGTACGGATATTGGCAATTCCCGCAAGCTCACATACTGCGCGCGCGGGGCCGCCGGCGATGATACCGGTTCCGTCGGGAGCCTTCTTTAAAAGAACAGAAGCACCTGTGTGTTTTCCAATGATATCGTGCGTGATGGACTTGTTCTCGTCCAGCTTCACTTCGATGAGGTTCTTGGCTGCGTCCTCCTTGCCCTTGCGAATGGCGTCGGGGATTTCTGTCGCCTTGCCAAGACCTGCGCCAACATGGCCGTTGCCGTCGCCGACAACCACCAGAGCTGCGAAGCGCATGTTACGTCCACCCTTGACTACCTTGGTGACGCGCTTGATCGCAACTACGTTCTCGTTTAACTCCATCTGACTGGGGTCAATAATCGTACGCTTCATGTATTATCTCCTCTTAGAATTCCAGACCAGCTTCTCTTGCGGCATCAGCCAGTGCGGCCACCTTGCCCGCATAGATGAAGCCGCCTCTGTCGAAGATGACTTCCTTGACGCCGGCGTCGATTGCCCTCTTGGCAATGACGGTTCCCAGCCTGGAAGCTGCCTCTACATTATTCGTCTTCTCAAGGTCAGCCTTTACGTCTGCATCAAGAGTCGATGCGGAAACAAGGGTCTTGCCCGCTTCATCGTCAATCAGCTGCGCATACATGTGCTGATTGCTTCTGAATACGGCCAGACGCGGTCTGGCAGCGGTTCCTGAAAGAGTGTTGCGAATTCTTCTGTGCTTCTTGACACGGACTTCCGTTCTTGATTTCTTCGTAATCATTATGCCTCACTCCTTTACTTATTTCTTACCAGCCTTGCCGACCTTACGACGGATCGTCTCGTCGACATACTTGATACCCTTACCCTTATATGGCTCAGGAACTCTCTTGGATCTGATCTCGGCTGCATACTGACCGACCGCTTCCTTGTCGATTCCGGAAACGGTAATCTTATTGTCCTCGAGTGTGGTCTCAAGTCCTTCGGGATCATTCATTACAACCGGATGAGAATAACCAAGGTGGAGTGTCAGCTCCTTGCCCTTCTTAACGGCCCTGTAACCCACGCCGTTGATCTCAAGCGCCTTGGAGAAGCCCTCCTTGACGCCCAGAACCATGTTGTTGAGCAGGGATCTGGTCAGTCCGTGAAGAGACTTCATCTTCTTTAAATCATTGGGTCTGGAAACCTTCACCTCAGATCCCTCTACCTCGATGGTCATCTCAATCGGCAGATCTCTCTCAAGCGTTCCCTTGGGACCCTTCACCGTCACATGATTATTTTCTGCAATCTCTACGCTTACGCCGTCAGGAATTGCGATTGGCATTCTTCCAATACGTGACATGCCCGTACCTCCTAAATTTGTTATGGCTTACGCCATTGTCATAGCTGTCCTGGGGATTCTGTTTACCAAACGAAGGCCAGAACCTCGCCGCCGACCTTTTCCTTGCGGGCCTGCTTGTCGGTCAAAATTCCCTTGTTTGTGCTCAAAATCGCGATTCCAAGGCCTCCCAGCACATAGGGGATCTCGTCCTTTCCCGCGTAGATACGCAGACCGGGCTTGGAGATTCTCTTGATGCCGGAGATGATCTTCTCCGTCTTGTTCGCGTTGTACTTCATAGTGATATGGATGTTCTGACCCGCGCCGGCCTCAACCAGGTCGTACTTGGCAATGTAGCCCTCGTCAACGAGGATGCCTGCGATTGCGACCTTCAGCTTTGATGCGGGAACATCAACTGTATCGTGCTTTGCAGTGTTTGCGTTACGAATTCTCGTAAGCATATCTGCGATGGGATCACTCATAGTCATGATAAAAATTCCTCCTTCTGCTTACCAGGATGCCTTCTTAACGCCGGGGATCTCACCCTTGTACGCCAGCTCACGGAAGCAAACTCTGCAAACGCCGTACTTCTTGAGGTATGCGTGAGGACGACCGCAGATTCTGCAGCGTGAGTACTCTCTGGTGGAGAACTTGGCGCCGCGCTGCTGCTTTACCTTCATAGATGTCTTAGCCATGTAATATATTCCTCCTGAATCACTTCGCGAAAGGCATGCCGAAGAGCCTCAGGAGCTCGCGTGCCTCTTCATCCGTCTTTGCAGTTGTAACGAACACGATATCCATACCGCGGACCTTGTCCACCTGGTCATACTCGACCTCAGGGAAGATAATCTGCTCCTTGATTCCAAGGGCATAGTTACCTCTGCCGTCGAAGGAATTGGGGTTCACGCCGCGGAAGTCACGCACACGGGGGAGAGCCAGATTGACCAGCCGATCCATGAAGTCATACATCTTCTCACCGCGCAGGGTCGTCATACAGCCGATTGCCTGTCCCTCGCGAAGCTTGAAGTTGGCCACAGACTTCTTGGCCTTGGTCGTAACGGCATGCTGACCCGTGATGGTCTCCATGTCCTTCACCGCGCTCTCAAGAACCTTCGCGTTCTCCTTTGCCTCGCCGACGCCCATATTTACGACGATCTTCGCAAGCTTGGGAACTTCCATCTTATTCTTGTACTCGAACTTTTTGATCATCGCCTCGACGATCTCGTTCTGATACTGATCCTTTAATCTACTCAACGAAATGGCCTCCTTCTTTATTTGATCACTTCGCCGCTTGCCTTGGCAACGCGAACCTTCTTGCCGTCCTCTATCTTAAAGCCGACACGGGTCGTCTTGCCGTCGACTAAAAGCATGACGTTGCTGATATCAATGGGAGCCTCCTCCTCAATGATTCCGCCGGCCTGATTGGTCATACTGGGCTTGGTGTGCTTCTTTACAATATTAATGCCCTCGACGACAAGTCTGCCCTTCTTGGGGTCAACGGAGAGAACCTTTCCCTCGTTATTCTTATCTGCGCCGGCGATCACGCGGACCATATCGCCTTTCTTAATCTTCATTGTAGCCATCGTAATCCTCCTTACAGCACTTCGGGGGCCAGAGAAACGATCTTCATGAACTTGTGATCGCGAAGCTCTCTTGCCACGGGTCCGAAAATACGGGTTCCTACGGGGGTCTTGTCGTCCTTGACGATCACGGCGGCATTCTCATCGAACTTTATGTAGGAACCGTCGCTGCGGCGGGTACCCTTGACGGAGCGAACGACAACCGCCTTGACAACATCGCCCTTCTTGACAACTCCGCCGGGTGTTGCGCTCTTGACGGAAGCAACGATGATGTCGCCGATATTTGCGTATCTTCTTGTGGAGCCGCCCAGGACACGGATGCAAAGCAATTCCTTCGCACCAGTATTGTCGGCTACCTTCAATCTAGTTTCCTGCTGTACCATAATGTAGCCTCCTATATTACTTAGCGCGCTCTACGATCTCGGTCAGTCTCCACCTCTTGTCCTTGGACAGGGGTCTGGTCTCCATGACGCGAACGGTATCGCCCTCATGGGCCTCGTTGTTCTCGTCATGCGCCTTAAGCTTGTAGGTTCTCTTCACAATCTTGCCATACAGAGGATGCTTTACATTATCCTTGATCGCAACTATGATCGTCTTATCCATCTTATCGCTGACAACAACGCCCTGGCGTGTCTTTCTAAGATTTCTTTCTTCCACGATTGTTCTCCTCTCTCAATCTAAGATCGAATCTTACTGATTCTTCCCTGCCTCAGTGATCACAGTCTGGATGCGGGCGATGTTCTTGCGAACCTCCTTGATACGACTGGTATTCTCAAGCTGATTGGTAGCGTTCTGGAATCTCAGATTGAAAAGCTCCTTCTTAGCATCCTCGAGCTGGGCGCTGAGCTCAGCAAGAGACTTGGACTTTAACTCTGTAACAAATGTATTCGTCTTCATTCGTTCTCACCGCCTTCTAAGTCTGCCTTGGAAACGATCTTGCACTTGCAGGGCAGCTTGTGCATCGCAAGGCGAAGAGCCTCTTTCGCGGACTCCTCCGGTACGCCGGAGATCTCGAACATCACGCGCCCCGGCTTAACAACGGCAACCCAGTACTCCAGAGCGCCTTTTCCTGATCCCATTCGGGTCTCGGCGGGCTTGGCAGTCACAGGCTTGTCGGGGAAGATCTTGATCCAGATCTTACCGCCACGCTTCACATAACGGGTCATGGCGACACGGGCTGCCTCGATCTGATTGGACTTGATCCAGCAGGGCTCCGTGGCCACAAGGCCGTACTCACCGTTAGAAATCTTATTACCACGCATAGCCTTCCCGGTCATAGTGCCGCGGAACTGCTTGCGATGCTTTACTCTCTTAGGCATTAACATATTAGCGAGCGCCTCCTTCCGCTTTGTTCTTGTTAGGAAGAACCTCTCCCTTGTAGATCCAGACCTTGACGCCGACCTTTCCGTAGGTCGTATCCGCCTCAGCGAAGCCGTAGTCGATATCCGCGCGCAGGGTCTGAAGGGGGATGGTGCCCTCATTGTAGGACTCGCTGCGGGCGATATCCGCGCCGCCCAGGCGTCCGGAGCACTTGGTCTTGATCCCCTTGATCCCGGTCTTCATCGAGCGGCTCATAGTGGACTTCATGGCGCGGCGGAAGGAGACACGGTTCTCCAGCTGCTGGGCAATGTTCTCCGCAACAAGCTGCGCGTCCTTATCCGGCCTCTTCACTTCCTTGATGTCGATGAGAAGCTTCTTTTTCGTCAGCTTCTGAGCCTCAGCCTTGATCTTCTCGATCTCAGCTCCGCCCTTGCCGATGACAACACCGGGCTTGGCGGTATAGACGATGGCCTTGACGCGGTCAGAGGATCTCTCGATCTCAACCTTGGAAATACCGGCGCCGTAGAGCTTCTTCTTGAGGAAATCGCGGATGGTATGGTCCTCGACGAGGAAATCAGCGAACTCTTTCTCCGCATACCATCTGGAATCCCAGTCCTTGATAATGCCGACTCTTAAGCCGTGGGGATTAACTTTCTGTCCCATGTCATTCCTCCTTCTTACTTCTCATCCAGTACCAGGGTGATGTTACACATGCGCTTCTCGATGCGATAAGCTCTCCCCTGCGCTCTGGGTCTGATACGCTTCATGATCGGTCCCTGATTGGCATAAGCCTCAGCGACATAGAGGTCATTGACATTAAGGCCATTGTTGTTCTCGGCGTTGGCGATTGCGCTCTTTAAGAGCTTGGCGATTACGCTGGAAGCATATCTGGGGTTGTAGGTCACAACGCCAAGCGCGGTCTGTACGTCGAGACCACGGATGGCATCTAATACGAAGCAAGCCTTCTGAACGGAAATCCTGGCATAGGAAAGCTTTGCTGAAGGTCTTGTATCTTTCTGTTCGTTTCTCTCACGCTTGATCTGGGATCTGTGTCCTCTTGCCATGGTGCGGAAACCTCCTTTCGAATATTACGCTTATCTGACACCAGTCTTCTTCTCGTTGCCCTTGTGGCCGCGGAAGGTTCTGGTGGCTACGAACTCACCAAGCTTATGTCCGACCATATCCTCGGTTACATAGACGGGAACATGCTTGCGGCCGTCATAGACTGCAAAGGTATGTCCCACGAAGCTCGGGAAGATTGTGGAACGACGAGACCAGGTCTTGATTACGGTCTTGTCGCCGGAAGCGTTCATCGCGTTAACCTTCTTCAATAAGCTCTCGTCAGCAAATGGTCCCTTCTTTAATGAACGTGCCATTGTATCCTCCTTACTTGATTGCCTTACCGTCGCGTCTTCTTACGATAAGCTTGTTAGACTTTGCGTTCTTCTTTCTGGTCTTCAGACCCAGAGCAGGCTTGCCCCAGGGTGTTGAAGGCGCCGGACGTCCAACAGGAGCCTTACCCTCACCACCTCCATGGGGATGGTCGTTGGGGTTCATGACAGAACCGCGGACGGTCGGCCGGATACCCATATGGCGCTTTCTGCCGGCCTTACCAATCTTGATCAGGGAGTGATCGCCATTGCCTACGACGCCGATGCTGGCTCTGCAGTTCAGGCGAACCATTCTCATTTCGCCGGAGGGAAGGCGAAGGGTCGCGTAGCCGTTCTCCTTGGCCATCAGCTGCGCCGCATTGCCTGCAGACCGAACCAGCTGCCCGCCCTTGCCGGGATAGAGCTCAATATTGTGAATCATGGTACCTACAGGGATCTTCTCGATGGGGAGACAGTTGCCCACACGGATCTCTGCGTTCTCGCCGTTCATGACCGTCATGCCGTCGGTAAGACCGGCAGGCGCCAGGATATATGCCTTCTGGCCGTCTGCGTAGACAATCAGGGCAATGTTCGCGGTGCGGTTGGGATCATACTCGATGCCGACCACCTTCGCGGGCACATCATCCTTCAGTCTCTTGAAGTCGATCAATCTGTACTTGCGTCTGTTTCCGCCGCCCTGGTGGCGAACGGTGATCTTACCCTGGTTATTTCTTCCTGCATGCTTCTTCAGAGAGGTCGTCAGACTCTTCTCCGGGGTGCTCTTGGTGATCTCGGCGAAATCAGAGCCGGTCATGTTTCTTCTGGAAGGTGTATATGGGTTATATGCCTTAATTCCCACGTTAAACTCCTTTCACATTGCTGTGTTTATTCTCGTGCTTCACTGCACATACTCTCGGGACAGGGTCCCTGTTTCTGTCTTACAGGCCGGCGAATACCTCGATATCCTTGCTGTCCTCCGTAAGCTTGACAATGGCCTTCTTGGTCCTGGCCGTCTTGCCCAGAGGGCCTCTGCCCTGCCGCTTGGCCTTGCCCTCGCAGTTGATGGTATTGACTCTGGCGACCTTGACGCCATCGAACATCTTCTCAACTGCTTCCTTGATCATGGTCTTGTTGGCCTCGGGATGTACAAGGAAGGTGTACTCCTTATTTGCCATGCCGCTCATAGACTTCTCCGTTACGAGAGGCTTGAGGATTACGTCGTAGAACTGTACGTTAGCCATTATGCATATACCTCCTCGATCGACTTAACAGCCTCCTTGGTGACAACAAGGGTGTTGTACTTGAGGATGTCATAAACGTTAATGCTGTTGGTCTGCGCCGTCTTGACGTCAGGGATATTCCTGGCGGAGATGATTGCCTTCTCGTCATCCTGGCCCAGAACCACCAGAGCCTTCTCTACCTTCAGGTTCTTGAGAACCTCTGCGAACTTCTTGGTCTTGATCTCATCAAAGGCGAGCTGGTCGACAACGATCAGCTTATTCTCCTGCACGCGGCTGCTGAGCGCGGACAAGAGAGCCGCCCTCTTCTCCTTCCTGTTGAGCTTGAAGGAATAGTCGCGGGGAGTGGGGGCAAATACGACGCCGCCGCCGGTCCACTGGGGAGATCTGGTTGATCCCTGTCTCGCGTGACCGGTCCCCTTCTGTCTCCAGGGCTTGCGGCCGCCGCCGCGAACCTCTGAGCGGGTCTTGGCCTTCTGGGTTCCCTGGCGCTTATTGGCCAGCTGCTGCAGAACAGCCATGTGTACCAAATGATCATTTACTTCTACACCGAATACGGAATCGGCAAGCTCCATCTGCTCGACCTCCTTGCCCTCCATATTGAATACGGATACTTTAGCCATCGTTAAAGTTCCTCCTTTCCTCTCTTACTTACCTGCCAGCCTTGACGCTTTCCTTAATCGTCACTAAGGACCGCTTGGGTCCCGGAACAGCGCCCTTGATTAAGAGCAGGTTGTTCTCGGCGTCAACCTTGACAACCTCAAGGTTCTGGATGGTCACCTTAACGCTGCCCATGTGTCCGGGCATTCCCTTGCCTTTGAATACCTTGGAGGGATCGGATGCGGCGCCGTTAGAGCCCTGATGACGGTGGAACTTGGAGCCGTGAGCCATGGGGCCTCTGTGCTGGCCCAGTCTCTTGATGGCGCCCTGGAAGCCCTTTCCCTTGGAGATTGCGGTCGCGTCGACCTTATCGCCCTCCGCGAAGATATCGGCCTTGATCTCGTCGCCGAGCTTGTACTCGGAAGCATTCTCAAAGCGGAACTCGCGGACATATTTCTTGCCCTCGACACCGGCCTTGGCGAAATGTCCCTTGAGGGGCTTGTTCACGCCATGTCTGTGATGCACCTCTTTCCTGCCTGCCGCGTCCTTGGTGTTGATTTTGTCCTTCTTGTCCACAAAGCCAACCTGTACGGCCTCATAGCCGTCGTTTTCCAGAGTCTTAACCTGCGTAACCGCGCAGGGGCCTGCCTGAAGTACAGTGACCGGAATCAGGACGCCGTCTTCATTGAAGATCTGGGTCATTCCGACTTTGGTAGCTAAGATCGCTTTATTCATTATTAACCTCCTGTGATCTACAGCGGAATACGGCAAATGCCGTATTCATCCTAGAACAGTCGTCTGTTCTCATTACTTGTTCTTCATCTTGATGTCGATGTAAACGCCTGCCGGCATCTCAAGACGTGACAGAGAATCTACTGTCTTCTGGGTCGGGGTCAGGATGTCGATGAGCCTCTTGTGCGTTCTCTGCTCGAACTGCTCTCTGGAATCCTTGTACTTGTGTACGGCGCGCAGAATCGTAACTACTTCCTTCTTGGTCGGAAGAGGTACGGGGCCGCTCACCTCCGCTCCGTTCTTCTTTACGGTATCGATGATCTTCTTGGCCGATGCGTCAACCAGCTCATGATCATACGCCTTTAAAGTGATTCTCATTACCTGTGCTGCCATAAAAAAAGTCGCCTCCTTCGCACTTTCTCAGTACGACAAGCGGTGACTGTACACATTTCCGTGTGTGTCCTATCGAAAGCACACGTGGTATCTGCTCAAAGGCAGACCTTTGTTTGTGATACAGTGACTTGTCGCCAGTTTCCTAACTTGACATTCGCTCCACGGAAAACCTGCCACAGGGGCAGCAACCTCACGCTTCAACGCTATCAATGTCACAGCAAGAGTTACTATACACGAATTTTCAGGGCCTGACAAGCACAGAAGGACATCTTTTGTATTTTTTCGGAAACATTTTTTACCTCATCTAAATCTGCTCTCTCTCCTCGCCATTCTTCCTATATCTAGTGTCCCTATGCTATACTCTTACCGTCTTGTATGAGCGCATACATTCGGCTGACTCAGCAACCGGAATAAGAACTGGATCAGAGATCTTATCAGACAAACAGATTGCCCCCGCCGCCGCAATCATATTGGAGCGGCAGCAATCGTATTTCATATTTAACGGAAAGAACAACGGAGGAAAATGCCTATGTGGCTGGCAGATCGCTGGAAAGACTACGAAGTATACGACTGCTCCGGGGGGGAGAAGCTGGAGCGCTGGGGCAGCTACACCCTGCTTCGCCCGGACCCTCAGGTTATCTGGGACACAGCCCGCAGGGATCCTCACTGGAACAGGCTCAACGCCCACTATCACCGCTCCAGACGGGGCGGCGGCGAATGGGAGTTCTTTGACCTGCCGCAGGAATGGCAGATCTCCTATGAGCTCCCCACTGCCGGGCAGCTGACCTTTCGCGTCAAGCCCTTCTCTTTTAAACACACCGGCCTCTTCCCGGAGCAGGCGGCCAACTGGGACTGGTTCTCTGAGCTCATCCGAAAGCGCAAGGCCACCAGTCCCCAGTCCCAGATCAAGGTTCTCAACCTCTTCGCTTACACCGGCGGCGCCACTTTAGCCGCGGCCAGGGCCGGGGCAGCTGTCACCCATGTAGACGCCTCTAAGGGCATGGTGACCTGGGCCAGAGAGAATGCCGCCGCCTCCGGTCTTGCAGACGCCCCCATCCGCTGGCTGGTAGATGACTGCGGCAAGTTCGTCGAGCGGGAAATCCGCCGGGGCAGACGCTATGATGCCATTATCATGGATCCTCCTTCTTATGGAAGAGGCCCCAAGGGGGAGATCTGGAAAATCGAAGAGCAGGTCTATCCTCTGATCTGCCTTGCGGCCAGGATCTTAAAGGATGATCCGCTCTTCTTCTTGATTAATTCCTATACGACAGGCCTGCAGCCCGCGGTTTTAAGCTATATGCTCTCTTCGGCTCTGTCCTCCTTTGACGGCAGGGTTGAGGCTCAGGAGGTCGGCCTTCCCGTCTCCTCCAATGGTCTGATTCTCCCTTGCGGCGCAAGCGGTCGCTTTACAGCATCTTCTTGCGGTGCAGGAGCCAGGCAATCAGGACAGAAATAACCAGGGTGATCAGTATGATGATTCCAAAGCCGTGAGGCACATGGGCAAGAGGCATCCACTGATCGTCCACGTTCATGCCATAGATTCCGGAGACGATCGTTGGGATGGCCAGAATCAGGGTGACGGAGGTCAGAATCTTCATGACGTCGTTCAGGCGGTTGTTGATCACCGTGGAGAGAAGCTCTCTGGTCCCGTTGATAATATCCCGGTAGATTCCCGTCATCTCGATCGCCTGACGGTTCTCAATGATGACATCCTCCAGCAGATCTCGGTCTTCCGGGAACTGCTGGAGCCTTCCGTAACGGGTCAGCCGGTCCAGAACCATGGAATTGGCTCGGAGTGAGGTGGCGAAATAGACCAGGTTGGACTCCAGCTCGTGCAGATCAAAGAGGTCAGATTCCCCCGTCGAACCATTGATCCTCTCCTCTATCTCTTTGCGCTTTCGGTCAATGGTGCGCAGAAGCGACTGATAGACAATATTGGAATTATAGAGAATCTGATAGACAAAGCGCATCCGCTTCTTGGTGGAGAACTCCTTCATGCTCTGATCCACAAATGTCTGAAGAACCGCTGTCTCCTCCGTGCAGACCGTGATAACCACATCCTCTCTCAGCAGGATCCCCAGGGGAATCGTCTGATAAGAGTTGCGATTATTGCGGATCTCCGCAGTCGGGATATCCACCAGAATAAGCGTATATCCCTCCTCCAAACTAATTCTGGAGGACTCCTCATCATCCAGAGCCGCCCGAACATCAGCCACATCCATCTGAAAGCGGTCGGCTATTTCAACGCACTCCTCCGGACTGGGATTGGTCAGCTGCACCCAGGCTCCCTCGTCATAATCCTTTAATTTCTGAATGACTCCCTCGTCTGTCCTGTAATAATTGATCATCCCTGACCTCTCATCCCCTGTGGTCCTCTCTGCGCCTCTTTTCTCTTCCCCGGTCTCACTATCCCCGTGCAAAGACCGTGGAGTCAGTTTTCACCAGCTCTGATCAGGCGGCTTGCCCTGCCGCCCGCTATCCCCGCGCAAAGGGCTGCGGACTCAATCGTAATCTACCCTGATCAGGCACAGCCCTCTGGCCGGGGCGGTCGGTCCCGCAGCCTTGCGGTCCCTGGCCTCGAGAATCTTCTCGACATCCTGTGGTCTCATGCGATGCCATCCCACCTCCATAAGCGTTCCCACCAGGATGCGAACCATATTCTGTAAAAAACCGGTCCCGTGAAAACTGAAGTAAACGTATCCCTTGCTCCTGCGGATTTCAATCCGGTCTACCCTGCGGACCGTGGATTTCTTCATTTTGGGATTGCCGCAGAAAGATCTGAAATCATGCTCGCCCAGCAAACAGTTCGCCGCCTCCTGCATGGCGCTGACATCCAGTTCCTCTTCCAGGGGCGTGTAGTACCTGCGGTTGAAAACCGGCTTGACCCTGCCGTCAAAGGCCGTGTACTGATAGGTCTTACCGACCGCCTTATATCTGGCGTGAAAGCGGGCTGCCGCCTCCTTGAACGTGACCACGGAGATATCGTCCGGCAGGTAGTGATTGAGATAATCCTGCATTTCCTGACAGGTCATACTTCTGGGCTGATTTCTTCGCGTCAGCTGCGCGCTGGGCTCCGCATGCCAGGTCATATTTCCTGGCCGATTTCCTCTGTCCCGTCCTTTACTCTCCCTGCGCTCCCAGGGGCCCGGCCGGTAGGCAGGGGCTTCAAACGCAATAGAAGCCACCATCCCCCTGGCATGGACTCCGGCATCTGTCCGCCCGGCTCCAATCAGCTTGACAGGGGTGTCCGGCCTCATGAAATCCCTCTCATTCATCGCGAGGCCGCACATACGAGCCAGGGCCTGCTCCAGCTTTCCCTGAATGGTCTCCTGACCCGGCTGGTGTTCCCAGCCTGCGTAGCGGGTTCCATCATATGCAATTTTCAGCCGATAATTTTGCATCTGACCTCTCATTTCCGCCGCGCTTATCGTTCTCAGTCGATGAATCTGTGTGCCCCAATAAGCCTGCATTCTCCGCATCAATATAGCACAAAAAAGGAGCCCCCGCAGGAAATGATTCCCGGAGGGCTCCCAAAGAAACTCACAAAAGGCGTTCCGCTTCTGTCATGAAGTGGAACATCACCCCGCGTTCTCGACCTTCTCGCGATCTTCCACTTCTTTCTGGCGGCAGGACTCGCAGATCCCCTGGAGAATGACGTTCTCCACCTTAAAGGAATCCCCTGCCAGAAGCTGAAGCTCCTCCGGGATCACCAGGCGTTCCACAATGCTCCCGCACCGGCTGCAGCAGAGGTGGATATGAGGCGTATTTCGGCCGTCAAAATGCTCCTTGCCGTCGACCATGAAGCTGATCGCTTCCCCGCAAGCCGTCATGTCCTTCAAATTGCGATATACCGTTCCCAGTGAAATGTGGGGCATCTGTTCGCGCACGGACGCATATACCATATCGGCGGAGGGATGGTCGCTGCGGTTTTTTAAATTTCTGGCGATAAGCTCACGCTGCCTGGAATATCTCAGTGCCATATTTCACCTCAAATCCGCCGATCACGGGCGCTTGCAATAACAATACTTATTCTTATCTATGCCTCCATCCTATCCTTTCCGTGCCCAAATTGCAAGTTTCATCGCCTGAGTTCCGAAGTTTGATACAGCTTTCATCTCCCGCAAACTCTTGTGGTATTCCCTCAATTGTAAACTGAGATTCCATACCCAGGATCTCAGGCAGAGTTAATCATCAATAGTT
>NZ_JAQT01000012.1:0-115721 GCF_000524295.1 Shuttleworthella sp. MSX8B | reverse complement strand
ATCCTTGAAATCCATTCATGCTTGGAATCCAATGTCTACCATATGGGGAGCATATCATACACAAGGCTTTGAGGCATTTTTTATCAACACGTTTTGTCCACCCTCAAAGTTCATTGAAACAAGATTGAACCCCTCCGAGCCTTTTATTTACAAGACTTCGGAGGGGTTTTCATCAACACGTTTTGTCCTATAACTCGCGGATGGCGAGAAGGGGGATTTGTCAACATTCTTTATTCAATCATTCGATTTGTCATAAACCCTTTATTCTGCAATTCGATTTGGATTCATAACCCGGTTTGAATTCAGGCCTGAGGATGCTCCTTCAAGAACCTGATGATCTCAGCGCTCTCATAGAGGGGTTTGTCATCAACAAAGAGACAGGGGCACTGTTCCTTACCGCCAACAGTAATCAGACGCTTGTAGGCCTCGTCATCCTTATAGATATCATACTCCCTGACATCGGTGCGTCCCTGGGCGGCAATCTCTGCGCGGACAACCTTGCAGAAGGGACAGGTCTCAAAACCAAATAATTCTAATTTCATGGGGACTCCTTTCTGGCGGACAATACTTCATGCCAGCGCATAAAGTACACGCCCTCTCCTCGTCACAGAACACACCGTGCATACCTGTGACCGCTTTTTTGCGACGTCCTGAAAAATGACATCCGCTCTCCTTCCGTCAGTGTCCGGAAAACAGATCAGCTCTCCTTCATCGGATGCTTGGGAAGAAGTACCTTCGTACCTCCCATATAGGGCTGCAAAACCTCCGGGATCCTGACCGAGCCGTCCGCCTGCAGGTTATTCTCCAAAAAGGCGATCAGCATACGGGGTGGTGCCACGCAGGTGTTATTCAAGGTAGTGGCGAAGTACTTATTGCCATCCTTATCCTTAACGCGGATCTTCAGGCGTCTTGCCTGGGCATCACCCAGGTTGGAGCAGGAACCGACTTCGAAATACTTCTTCTGTCGGGGGGACCAGGCCTCGACGTCACAGGATTTGACCTTGAGGTCAGCCAGATCGCCGGAGCAGCACTCCAAAGTCCGCACGGGGATATCCATGGATCGAAAGAGTTCTACCGTATTGGACCAGAGCTTATTGTACCAGTCCCAGGCCTCCTCGGGTTTGCAGACGACGATCATCTCCTGCTTCTCAAACTGGTGGATCCGATAGACCCCTCTCTCCTCAATGCCGTGGGCTCCCTTCTCCTTGCGGAAGCAGGGAGAATAGGATGTATAGGTATAAGGAAGCTTCTCCTCATCATTTAGGGTATCGATGAACTTGCCGATCATGGAGTGCTCGGACGTACCGATCAGATAGAGGTCTTCTCCCTCAATCTTATACATCATGGAGTCCATCTCATCGAAGGACATGACGCCGGACACCACATTGCCATGAATCATGTAGGGGGGAATGACGTAGGTAAAGCCCTTGTTGATCATAAAGTCACGGGCATAGGACAGGCAGGCGGAATGCAGCCGTGCGATATCTCCCATCAGATAATAGAAGCCGTTGCCCGCAACCCTGCCGGCCGCGTCCATATCGATGCCGTCAAAGGCCTCCATGATATCCGTGTGGTAGGGAATCGGATAGTCGGGCACAAGGGGCTCGCCGAACTTCTCGATCTCCACATTGCAGCTGTCATCGGGACCAATGGGGACAGAATCGTCGATGATATTGGGAATGACCATCATGTCCTTCGTCAGCTTCTCAGAGAGCTCTCTCTCCTCTTCCTCAATGACCTTAAGACGGTCAGCGTTGGCAGTTACCTGGGCCTTGACTTCTTCCGCTTCCTGGCGTTTCCCCTCCTTCATCAGAGATCCGATCTGCCTGGACAGTTCGTTCCTCCTGGCGCGAAGGTCGTCCCCCTCGCCCTTCAGAGTCCGAACCTTCTCATCTAATTCGATCACCTCGTCGACCAGGGCAAGCTTATGCTCCTGGAACTTCTTCCTGATGTTCTCCTTTACAAGTTCCGGATTCTCTCTTAAGAGCTTAATATCGATCATGGATCACTCCTCTTTTCTCCCGGCCCACCGTATCCGATAAGCGCTGACAACATACGTCAATTATAGTAATCGGCACTTAAAAAAGCAATTGCACGGCCTCCCTGCCATCTGCCAAAGAAAATGCGCTATGTCTTTACCTGACCGTATATACTCTACTTTCCTTCCGGCCCGATGCACAGCGAAATGGCAGAGTTCATTCGAAAACAACCTGCGTTTTTGCCATGTTTCACACTCCTGCAGCCCTCTCAAAAGGCCGCAGACAGGGGATATTTCTTCGTCAGACTGTCCACAATCGCTCTGGCTCTCGGGATCCCGGCCTCCTTGTCCCTGACAATGATGGCAATGGCCTCTGCCAGCTGGTCGAAATCCTCTTCTCTTAAGCCGCGGCTGGTCGCCGCGGGAGTCCCCAGGCGGACGCCGGAGGTGGTAAAGGGGGACTGGGGATCATTGGGGATGGTGTTCTTGTTGGCTGTGATATGAGCCTGATCCAGCCACTGCTCCACATTCTTGCCCGTCTCCTGGAAGGGAGTCAGATCCAGCAGCATCAGGTGGTTGTCCGTACCACCGGAAACAATGCTTAATCCCCTCTTTTTCAAGCCTTCGGCCAGAGCCCTGGCATTTTTTGCAACCTGCTTCATATAGACCTTGAAGGACGGATCCAGTGCCTCCCTGAAGCAGACCGCCTTGGCCGCAATGACATGCATGAGAGGGCCTCCCTGGACACCGGGGAAGACATAGCGGTTGAGCTTGTACTCCCTGGCAAAATCCTCGGTGGAAAGAATCAGTCCGCCGCGGGGACCGCGCAGGGTCTTATGGGTCGTCGAGGTCACGACATGGGCATAGGGAACCGGGTTCTGGTGCAGGCCTGCCGCCACCAGGCCTGCTATATGGGCCATATCCACCATGAGGATGGCTCCGACCTGGTCCGCGATCTCTCTGAACTTCTGAAAATCAATCGCTCTGGAATAGGCGGAAGCGCCGGCAATGATCATCTTTGGCCTGCACTCTTTGGCGATGCGAAGGACCTCCCCGTAGTCAATCAGGCCGTCCTCATTGACCCCATAGGGCACGACGTGAAAGTAGAGTCCGGAGAAGTTGACGGCGGATCCGTGGGTCAAATGTCCGCCCTGATCTAAAGCCATCCCCATCAGGGTATCGCCCGGCTTTAAGACCGCCATTTCAACCGCCATATTGGCCTGGGCCCCCGAGTGAGGCTGGACATTGACATACTCTGCCCCAAAGAGCTCTCTGGCGCGGTCAATCGCCAGCTGCTCGACCACATCGACATTCTGACAGCCTCCGTAGTAACGGTGTCCCGGATAGCCCTCGGCATACTTGTTGGTCAAAACAGATCCCATGGCTGACATAACGGCGGGGGATACCCAGTTCTCTGAAGCAATCAGTTCAATGTGATCGGACTGTCTGTCATACTCCGCCCGAATCGCATCCGCTACCTGTGGATCTTCCCTGTAAATGTCCTCCCATGTATACATATTTTTCTCCTCTTTTCTATTCTCACCGCAGTTGAGCTTCCGTCTGATCTTTCACTCGGCCTGCTCACTTTGCTCTTTCACAAGAACCTCCGCAAGCATTCCACTGTCATAAATCCCTGTCTCCTGCGGCTTTGTCCGCCTCACAGCTTCTTTCCTTGGGCGGACATGGCAAATACGGCAGAATCTCCGCAATTACTTGGCTGTGATGTATTTCTGCGCAGTCAAAAGCTCTGCGCAGAGTACAGCTCCGCCCGCGGCGCCGCGGACGGTGTTATGCGACAGGCCGACGAACTTCCAGTCAAAGATCGAATCCTCGCGAAGGCGACCGACGGAGACGCCAAAGCCTCTCTCATAGTTCACATCCAGGGCAACCTGAGGACGGTTGTCCTCCGTCAGGTACTGAATGAACTGCTTCGGCGCAGAGGGAAGCGCAAGTTCCTGGGGCAGACCCCTGAAAGATTCCATCGCTTCAATCAGCTGCTCTTTGGTCGGCTTCTGTCTGAAATTGACAAAAACAGTCGCCGTATGTCCATACAGGACGGGAACACGGATGCACTGGGAGGTAATCTTCATGTCCTCTGAGGGGACAATGCACTTCTTCGCATCATCAACATACCCCCAGATGCGCAGGGGTTCCTTCTCGGACTTCTCCTCCTCCCCGGAGATAAAGGGAATGATATTACCCACCATTTCCGGCCAGTCCTTAAAGTTCTTGCCGGCGCCGGAGATGGCCTGATAGGTGGATACCACCGCTTCTGTCGGCTCGAACTTCTTCCAGGCGGACAGAACCGGAGCGTAGGACTGAATGGAACAGTTGGGCTTGACAGCGATAAATCCCCGCCTGGTTCCCAGACGCTCCTTCTGGTATTTGATCACTGCAAAGTGGTCCGGATTGATCTCAGGCACAACCATGGGAACGTCGGGCGTCCAGCGGTGCGCCGAGTTATTGGAGACAACCGGCGTCTCGGTTCTGGCATAGGCCTCCTCAATCTCCCGAATCTGATCCTTGGACATATCGACAGCGGAGAAGACGAAATCCACCTCAGAAGCAACCGCCTCCACTTCATTGACATTTTTCAAGACCAGCTTGGCAACATCCGCGGGAATGGGTGTATCCATCTTCCAGCGGCCCTCAACTGCCTGCTCATAAGTCTTGCCTGCAGACCGGGGAGAAGCCGCCACAAGGGCAACATGAAACCAGGGATGATTCTCCAGCAGAGCAATAAACCGCTGTCCCACCATTCCGGTTGCGCCTAAGATACCAACTCTTAATTTTTCACTCATATTCAGCTCCTTTATTCAGCTCCTTGTCTTTACCAGACGGACATTTGTTTTTGCATGGTTATCATCATAGAAGAGGGGCTCTGCAAATGCAAGGAAGATCCCTATTTCCCACGTTTTGACGAATATGCGCAAATTCGAATGGGACTTCTTGGCGATTTTTTCAACGTTCCAAATCAAGTTGGGCATTCTTCCGGCCCTCGCAGACTTTTTATATTTCTCGGTATGGAGCAAATGCTTCAAACTCTGCTGGGATCACTCATAGCCGGATGCTTTTCCAGACAGCTCTTTGCAAGGGCGATCTCTCTTGCCATTGCCTCAGGCCCCGGCGCTCCGATGGTCAGCCTCTTGGCAACGCAGGTCTGCATGGAAATCGCCTGATAGATATCCCCGTCAAATGCCGGCGAGAACTGGCGCAGCTCCTCTAACTTCATATCATCAATGGCAATTCCCCTGTCCAGGCAATATAAAACCACACGGCCGATAATCCCGTGGGCATCGCGGAAGGGAACCCCCTTTCGAACCAGATAGTCGGCGGCGTCGGTGGCATTGGTGAAGCCATGCCGGGCTGAGGTGAGCATGACCTCTCTGTTAAAGCGCATTGTCTTCAACATACCCGCGAAGAGACGGACACAGGCCTTCGTGGTATCCATGGCGTCAAAGGCCATCTCCTTATCCTCCTGCATGTCCTTGTTGTAGGCCAGCGGGATTCCCTTCATCGTGGTCAGAATCTGCATCAGAGCCCCATAGACACGGCCGGTCTTACCGCGCACCAGCTCGGCGATATCAGGGTTCTTCTTCTGCGGCATAATAGAAGATCCTGTGGAATAGGCGTCATCAATCTCGACAAAGCGGTACTCGTTGGAATTCCAGATGATGATCTCCTCAGAGAAGCGGGACAGGTGCATCATAACGGTAGACATGGCGGAGAGAAACTCGATCAGATAATCCCGGTCAGAGACCCCATCCATGGAGTTCTCTGTGGGGCCGTCAAATCCCAGAAGTTCTGCTGTGTACTCCCGGTCCAGGGGATAGGTAGTTCCTGCCAGAGCCCCGCTGCCCAGAGGACAGTAGTTCATGCGCCCGTAAATATCTACAAGCCGCAGACGATCCCTCTGAAACATCTCGAAGTAGGCCCCCATATGATGGGCCAGACTGATGGGCTGGGCCTTCTGCAGGTGGGTAAAACCGGGCATGATGGTCTGGGTGTTCTCCTCCATGATATGAAGAATCACCTCCAGGAGCTCATGCAGCTCCCCATCCAGTTCGCAGACATTTTTGCGGGTAAAAAGGCGCATATCCAGAGCCACCTGGTCATTACGGCTTCTTCCGGTGTGCAGCTTCTTGCCTGCATCGCCGATGCGGTCGATCAGATTCGCCTCGACGAAGGAATGGATGTCCTCATAGCGATCCGTGATTTCCAGGACTCCGGACGCCACGTCGTGCTCAATGCCGTCCAGGCCCTCTAAGATCTGATCCCTCTCCTCCCGGGTCAGGATGCCCTGCCTTGCCAGCATCCTGACATGGGCCCGGGACCCCTGCAAATCTTCCGCCAGAAATTTCTGATCAAAGGAAATGGAGGCATTGAATGCGTATACCAGCTTGTCTGTCTCCTTGGTGAAACGTCCACCCCATAATTGCGCCATCGTTACCTCCTGTCTTTTCTCTGTCCCTTTTCTTCGTCTGTTTCTCTTCGTTTCTTTTTCCTGATTTTTTCACGGGGATCAACTCAGGTCGATCTGCTCTTTTCTGTCATCTGATCTCTTTTTCTCACACACGGGAAAGACGCGATTCCTCCGGCAGGGATTCCTCTGAAGTCTGCTTTTGAGGTCGCAGCTCCTCACGCTCCCGCATAGAGAAGACACAGCCGCAATAGTCCTGTCGATAGAGCCCGTATTCTCTGGACAGCTGGGTCGAACGCAGGTAACCGCCCTTCTTCTTGAAATCCGAGTAGAGATAGCTGACCCCATATTTCTCTCCCATCTCAGCTCCGATCTCGTTTAAAAGCTGCTCATCCTTCATAGGCGAAATCGAAAGAGTGGTTGTGAAGTAATCCATCCTGAGTTCCCCGGCCTTTCTCGCCGCCTCCTCCAGGCGCAGGCGAAAGCAGACCTCGCAGCGCTTGCCCCTCTCGGGCTCATATTCCAGGCCTCGGACAGCCTCGTAGTATTTCTCATCCTCGTAGTCGCCGGCCAAAAAGGAAATAGGATGCTCGGACGGCATTTGCTCAATGAAGTGATTCAACTCCCGAATCCTGTGCTCGTGCTCCTCAGCCGGATAGATATTGGGATTATAGAAATAGTCTGTAATATCGAAGTACCGGGACAGATATTCCAGAACATAGGAAGAGCAGGGAGCGCAGCAGGAGTGAATGAGCAGGCGGGGGACTCTCCCCTCCTCCTGTAACTGCGCAAGCGTCTGATCCAGTACTTTTTGATAATTCACCTTATTCATGTCTGCCATTATAGCAGGGAGACTCCGCTTGTTCCAATCAGTAAGCTTTTCTTGCAAAATGCCTCTCACTCCCGTATAATCGCTTCATACGCTTCTATAGCACAGTTGGTAGTGCACTTCACTCGTAATGAAGGGGTCATCGGTTCGAGTCCGATTAGAAGCTTTTCGATCAGGAGCTGTGAGAAAGAGACATTCCTTTCTTCACGGCTCTTTTTTAGTGACCATAGAGTCCTCTTTTTATGACCATGCACTCCGCAAAGCGCGTATTCCATTGTCCGATTCTGTCCCGTTGGCTGGACTAGTCGATTGCCTGTAGGGACATCATAAAAAATGGGGAGAAATGCTCGATACCAATATCATTGTCTCATCCATCAGATCTAAAAAATGTTTTTAAAAAAATTAGCACTCATCTCTTGACAGTGCTAACAGTCCGGTGTATAACATAGTCGTAAGGAAATCAGAGGGGCATCGGAAGGCCAAAGGAAGTTCTTCCCTGTATCCCCTGAAGCGCGGATTGCAAATCCAAATCACAAACCGCCAAACTTTGTTTTCCATAGAAAGGAGTTTTATATGTTTATGACACCTAGTATTTTATCCGATAATGTATTCGATCACTTTTTCGATGATGATTTCTTCTGGCCGACTGCCAAGATGGCTTCTCATCAGAACAGCGTCGCTAACTTGAGAGCTGATATCAAGGATCTCGAGGGCGCATATGAGTTGACGATGGATCTGCCGGGCTTCAGCAAGGACGATGTCAATGTTGATCTCAAACAGGGCTATCTGGTCATCTCCGCCAAGAGAGAACAGAACAATGACCAGAAGGATGATGAGGGACATTATATCCGCCGTGAGCGTTATTCCGGATCCTTCCAGAGAAGCTTCTACGTCGGCGATCACCTGGATGCTTCCGATATCAAGGCATCCTTCAAGGACGGCGTTCTCACGCTCAATGTTCCCAAGGAAGAGACCAAGCAAATTGAAGAGAAGCCCTCTCAGGTTCTGATTGAAGGCTAATCCCTGACGCATTGCTGTGATGGAGAACATGCCTGTGGAGCAGTTCTCCGACCAGCTTCTTATTTCTGATTTTTCTCCTTGTCCCCGGCCTCGCGGCCATCTTCGCGAGACCGGGGCTTTTTCATGCAATATCCGCACATACAATCTCGCTCCCCCAACTTCACCAGACTATGGGTTCTTCTGTACCCGCGCATACGATCTCGCTCCCTCTTTCCCTGGCTTCACGAAGTTGGGGATTTTGCGCAGTCAACCACCTGCGGTTTCTTATTCCGATGCAATCACCTCAGAGATCTTCGGGCAACTTGCCTGAATTACAGGCGCGAACTTTGTCGCTTTCGCCCGATAGGAGACCTCTTCCTCCCATGCTATAATGGATTTGTGGTCTCCCGCCGCTTTCTTATCCTGTCATGTCTATGAGGAAGATTCATGACAGCAAATCACATGTCCTATCCGGACTTCAAAAATGAACTCTTGACGCAGATCCGCCGGGAATTTTCCCCGGATTATGATATTCGTATCAGCAGTATTTTAAAGACCAACGCAGTCACTCTGGATTCTCTGATGATTTACGCGCCGGGCTGCAATCTCACCCCCAATATCTATCTGAATTATTATTACGAGCGCTATGAGAAGGGGCTTCCTTTTGATGCCATCTTCAAGGAAATCCTGGACTGCTACCAAAAGCGCAGGACAGACCCTCCCTTCGATGTCGAGCGCTTTGCGGACTTTGCTTATATTCGGCATCATTTGGTATTTCGTCTTCTGAAGCAGTCGGATAATCAAAATCTCCTGCTCGACATCCCGCATATTGATTTTCTGGATCTGGCGATTGTCTTCGCCATTCTCTTAGAAGACCAGGAAGGGCATCATGCCAGCGTTCTGATTCACAAGAGTCACCTGAAGGCCTGGGGCAATCCCACTATGCAAGACCTTCTTGCGATCGCAAAATTCAATACGCCGCGCCTTCTCCCCTATACCTTTGAGCCCATGGCAGAGCTTCTGGATCAGGCGCCTGCCCCGGAAGAGAAGGGATCGGCAGATCCGCTTGCGTCTTCTTGTCCTGATGACCCTCTCGCGCCTTCCTGTCCAGACAGCGATCAGCTTGCGAGTCCTCCCCTCTTTGTCCTCGGCAACCAGGCCAGGCTGTACGGAGCCGCCACAATCCTCTACCCCGAGCTTCTGTCCGATATCTCGGGTAAGCTGTCCTGTGACCTGATTGTCATTCCCTCATCCATCCACGAAGTCCTGATCACACCCTACACATCCCTGATGTGTCAGAAGAGCCTGGATGACATGGTCATTCAGGTTAATACAGCGCAGGTTCCCAGGGAGGACATCCTCTCCGACCATGTCTATTTCTTCAGCCGCGAGCAGGGGCATCTCTGCCTGACCTTTCCCGACGGGAACCGGGAGGACAGTGAGGCCCTCCGGCAGGAGGAGAAAAGGATGACAATTGTGTCTGCGTGAAGCTCTCAAAAGAAAATCCGGAGGAATCCTCCTGACATTTGACGCACAATAAAAAGCCGACCACCGGGCATCGCTCATGCAAAGCAGGAGCGATGCCCGGCGGTCGGCCTTCATTTTCTGCAGAATCAATACTTTTTCTTACGCCGACACTATCTGCGCGTCTTGGCCATCTGCGCCTTTTTCTTCTTTCTGACGGCCTTTTCCTCATTTGCCGTAATCCGGGCAGCAGGGCCGTCCGCAGACTTGATCTTGCTGTGAGATCGCATCATATACCAGAGGGGGGTCGCGATAAAGATCGAGGAATATGTTCCCGAAATGACGCCGACCAGGAGCGGGAAAGCAAATTCTCTCATGGTAGATGTCCCGAGAATCAGAAGCATCAGCACCATCACTGCCGTCGTAAAGGAAGTGGACAAAGACCGGCCCAGAGTCTGACGAACGCCTTCATTGGCCATCTCCGCCAGGGCCTCATTGCTCGTATCAGTCAGGGTCTTCAGATTATCCCTGTGACGGTCAAAGATAACAATGGTGTCGTTCACGGAATATCCGACTACTGTCAGAATACATGCGATAAAAGCGGATCCGACAGACATACGGAAAATCGCGTACATGGTCAGAACGATCAGAACATCATGTACCAGGGCAATAATTGCGGATGAGGCAAAGCGGAAATCTCTAAATCGCAGCCAGATATAGATCAGCATGAAAAAGACTGCCACAATCACTGCGATCAGGGCTGCCCTTCGCATCTCGCCGCCAATGGTAGATGAGATGTTCTCTGAGCTGATCTCAGACTCGGCCACTCCGAACTTCTGGTTCAGGGCCTCATTCAGACTCTTGCGCTCCTCCAGATTCAAAGTCCTGGTCTTGAAAATAATCTGCTTGGAATTCTGCACTGTCTGCACCTGAACATCATGGTCACCGGTGACAGATTCGAAGACAGGTACAATCTGGCTCTGCGCCTCCTGCAGGTTATAAGCCTGGTCGAAGCTTACGGTCGTGGATGTGCCGCCAGAGAACTCCAGGCTGTAATTGAGGGCTTTGCCTGCAGACAGCTGATGAAAGCCAAGTCCGATCACACCCGCGCAGATAACAGCCAGAGAAATACCGATAAAGAGCCATCTTCTCCCGATAAAGTTAATCTTCGGCCACTCTCTGGACTTGCCATAAGCCTTTGGATCGCGAGCCCCCAGGGCCATGAAGATGCTAATAATCAGTCTGGTAATCAAGAGGGCCGTAAACATAGACAGTACGACGCCGATTGCCAGGGTGATGGCAAATCCCTTGACTGTTCCGGAGCCCAGAAGGCCCAGAACCGCGGCCGCGATCAGGGTGGTTACGTTTCCGTCAATAATGGCTCCGAGGGCCTTGTGGAAACCGGCCGCAACAGCATTGCGGACATTTGCCCCTGTGGAAATCTCCTCTCGGATACGGGCAAAGATAATAGCGTTGGCATCAACCGCCATACCCAGAGACAGAATGACACCAGCCACACCGGGCAGGGTCAGGGTTACATTGAAGGCATAGAGGATGGCTACCGTCATCACCGTGTAAAGAGCCAGAGCAATCGCAGCTGCAAGACCCGGGAGCAGATAGAGAGCGATCATGAAGACCATGACGATGGCAAGGCCGACTCCGGCCGCCAGAAGGGCTGTGGATACGGCATTGCTTCCCAGCTGAGCGCCGACAACCTCAGACTGCAATTCCTCCAGCTCGATGTCCAGACCCCCAATGCGGATATAGGTGGCCAGTTTGTCTGCCTCTTCGTAGCTGCTCATTCCGTTGATGACAGCGCTGCCATCCGTGATTGCCGCGTCTACCCTGGGAACAGAGACAAACTTCCCATCATAATAGATACCGATGGACTGCCCCTTCTCCTTGGCCTGGGTTGTTGCGTCGGCAAAGGCCCTGGTTCCGTTCTCATTCAGAGAGATCTGAACGACCGGCTTCTGAGCACCGGTCTGCTGCGTCTCGTATCCGGCCTTTGAGGATGTGACGTCAGATCCGGTCAGGACGATCGATCCATCCGACTGCAGCTGTTCGATCGATTTGGTCAGTTCATACTGGCCCGTTTGCTGACTGACCTGATAATTGGCGGAGCCGTCGGATCCGGTCTGCTTGATGAAATAGAGCTTTCCCGGAGTCCCCAGCTGGGCCAGCATCGCGTTAGCGTCCTTGACGCCGGGAATTTCGACGGTAATGCGGTTATCCCCCACCTGGTAGACATTGGCCTCCGTGGTGGTCTGCCCCTCTCCCAGGTCATTCTCAATACGGGACTGGAGCTTGGCAATGGTGTCCTTCATCTGCTGGGAGGAAGGGGTATTCCCCTTGGCCTGATAGGTAATAGACACCCCTCCCGCCAGATCAAGGCCCAGCTTCAGGCCCTTGCTGTCCGTGGCCCTGGTCTGCCGGATGACATTGAAGCTCATCACTCCCAGGGATCCCAGCACCAGGATCAGGATGACAAGCCACAGAACCGCCGTCCTCTTTTTCATACGATTCATACTTAACTCTCCTTCATTCCCTACGCGTGACAATAGAATACTCGCGGTGTGTTCCTTCTATTGTCTCAACTTCCTGCAGCCCCGGCTGCAGGAAGGCAAACATCTGAACTATTTTAGCACATCCACAGGTTCGCAGGCAAAAAGCTCTTCCCAGCAGACCACCCTAGGACTTTTCTCAACAGACCGCCCTGGGAGCATCGGGCAGGCGGACAGATTCCTCGTAATTCTCCTCCATATCGGCCTGAGCCGCCTTGATCATGATGGAGCACTCAATCCGCTTCTGCTGCAGGGCACATCCCAGATCATAAGTCTCGTTGATCTTTCCCTTGAAATTATAGGCATTGGCTGCGCAGCCGCCGGAGCAGTAGAATTTGGCGAAGCAGTCCCTGCACTTGTCCTTGGCGTAGACATTACAGAGCTTGAATTCATCGCGGATATCCGTCCGGACCAGACCGGATCCGTCATTGACGTTGCCCATAACAAAGTCCCTATTTCCGGCAAACTGATGGCAGGGATAGATGTCTCCGTTCGGCGTGATGCAGACGTACTCGGTGCCTGAGCCGCAGCCAGCCAGGCGCTTGGCCACACAGGGACCTCCCTCCAGGTCGATCATAAAGTGAAAGAAATTAAAATCCTCATCCTTTCCCATCCGGCGGACCATCTCCGCGGCCAGCCGGTCGTATTCGGCGAAGAGCTTGGGCAGGTCTTCTTCACGGAGCGCGTAATCATCCGTGGGCTGAGCCACGACGGGCTCCACCGATATCTGCTTGAAACCCAGGTCCGCAATGTGCAGAACGTCCTGGGAGAAATCCAGGTTATTTCTGGTAAAGGTTCCCCTTGCGTAATATCTCTCCTGCCCTCTGGACTCCGCCAGCCTCTGGAATTTGGGGACAATCCTGTCGTAGGAATCCTGTCCGCCGCGGAAGGGGCGCATCTGATTGTGGATTTTCTTCCTGCCGTCAATCGAGAGAACGACATTGCTCATCTCCCGGTTGAGAAAGTCCTGAATCTCATCATTTAAAAGAACGCCGTTGGTCGTCAGTGTGAAGCGGAATTTCTTGTCGTGGAGCTTCTCCTCCTGTCTTCCGTAAGCCACCAGCTTCTTGACCACCTCCCAGTTCATCAGGGGTTCTCCGCCAAAGAAGTCCACCTCCAGATTCCTTCGATTCCCGGAATTGGCGATGAGAAAGTCGAAGGCATTCTTCCCGGTCTCGAAGCTCATGAGCTCTCTGGGGCCTCCGCAGTAGGTGCCCTCATCCGCGAAGCAGTATTTGCAGGCCAGGTTGCAGTCGTGAGCCACATTGAGACAGAGCGCCTTTACTACCGTGGGACGTCGTTTTAAGACATCATCCATATAGGTCTCATAGTGATCCGGGGTAAAGAGAGACTGATCGTCAATGAGGGTCTTGATCTCGGCGAAGACCTCCTCGATGTCTGCTTCGCTGACTTTGGGATATTTCTCCGCCATCCGCTCCCGGATCCGGTCCTGATCCTCCTCTTCATACATACCGATGATGTCATAGGTCAGGTCATCCACCACATGGATAGCTCCGGAATTAACGTCTAAGACAATATTGTAACCATTATTTTTAAACTGATGAATCAAGTCTTTTCTCCATTCCAGGGATATTTAAGGACTAATCATGGCTCGCCCGGGGTGGAACATCACGGATGCGCCTTTGCGTCCGGGTCGTGATCGGGAACATCTCGGATGCGCCTTGGCGTCCTCTTACCGGGCAAACTGTACCCCGCCGTGGCGCATAAGAAGGGAGCTCACAGATATTCATCTGTATCCCTTGCAGGGCGACCCATAGCCTGCCCGGCGCACGAAGCGTAAAAGAAAGACCGCAGAGACTCCGATTTGTCCCCGCGGTCTTCTCTTATTCGCAACAAGTACACATTTACGAAACCAGCCTGTCGCCGCCGCACTCGCCGGGCCTCAACCGCAGCGATACAGCCTTACTGGTTCTCGCAGCTCTGATTCCCTACTGTACATGAGGTCTTGCAGGCAGACTGACAAGAAGTCTGGCACTCGCCGCATCCGCCCTTCTTCAGGGTATTCTGTAATCTTCTGGTCTTAAGGGTCTTAATATGCGTCATTGTACTCCTCCTTGACCGGGCTGCAGAAAAATCACCCGATCCTGTCCTCGTTGAATGTCCTCATCGAAATCGAGAAAAGTATAACACAGTGATCCTAGAAGGGAAAGTATGACTTTCCCTTCTAGGATCCTTTCGCTCATCCCGTCAATGAGCTGTCTTGTCAATAAGCCATCGCATCAGCTCCCGAGTCCACGCCCTCCCTCAAAAAAGCGGGTTCGCAGGCAGACGCATCAGCCTTCACTGTATATCTCTTACTGTCTTCTGCGCCTTCTGACAACAACCAGTCCAACGATCGCCGTCAGTGCAATAGCCAAAACAGCCAGATAGATCATCAGCTGGTTTGTATCTCCCGTCCTGGGTCTTCCGACGGTAGAGATCTTGGGCGTATGACTGTTGGTGATAATGATATTCCCATGATCCTTATCATCTACACTCGTTGTGTAGCCGGGAACCTGGTCAAGCTCCTTGACCGTATAGGCGACATCCTTCCCGTTTTCCTTCTGGGGAAGATCCTTCCAGCTATAGGTCCACTGGTCTGCCGCTTTCAGCTCGACCGGCTCGCCCTTCTTCTGTCCATTGGCATAGAGCTGTACCTTGATGCCTGCCGGTCTGATCTTGTCCTTGTCATTGCTGTCATTCCACTGCTTGGTCACAGTCACAGATGTCTTGGCAGGAGTATAGCTGTTTTTAATATTGTAGCCGTCCAGCTCCGTGCTGTAGCCCTCTACCGTGTTCTCTGTTACGCTGTATGAAATCTCCTGCCCATTCTCATACCTGGCAAGACCTGTGAAGGCATACTTCCAGTTCCCGTCGCCGTCAGCCCTGACAGTCATTTCCTTGAATTTGGCTCCATTTTTCAGCAGGTTGACCGTAATCTCTTCCGGTCTCTTGCCGTCCTGATTGTTGGCGTCATCCCAGGTCTTCTGACCCTGAACTTCTATGATCTCCGGCGTATGACTGTTGGTGATCTTGATATTGCCCATATCACTGTCGTCTACCGTCGCCCTGTAAGCCGCAAGCTCTGTCGTCTCCTTGACGGTATAGCTGATCTCATTGCCGGCCGACTTCTTCGGAAGTTTGGTCCAGGTATAAGACCAGCCATTGCCGGCATTGAGCTCCATCTCGGACCCCTGCTTCTGTCCGTTTGCGTAAAGCTGCACCTTCACGCTGTTTGGTCTCTTGCCGTCCTGATTGTTGGCGTCATCCCAGCTCTTGGTGACCGTCACGCTTCTCTCTTCCGGCGTATAGCTGTTTTTGATATTAAATCCGTCTCTGCTGAAGCTGTATCCGTCTACCGTATCCTCCGTCAGGCTGTAACTGATCTCCTGTCCGTTCTCATATTTTGGGAGATCGGTAAAACTGTACTTCCATTGACCAGCAGCAGTAACCTTCAACTTCTGCTTCTGCACTCCGTTGGCAAGAAGATTCACCGTGATTTCAGACGGGCGCTTCCCGTCCTGATTGTTCCTGTCGCTCCAGGTCTTCTGTCCCTCAACTTTGGTCTTTTCTGGAAGATGCTTGTTGGTAATCGTGATCTTCTGCGGATTCTGATCGTCATAGGATGTGGTGTATCCGTTGATCGTTCCCACTTCCTTTACCGTGTATTTAATGGTATTTCCGGCCTTTTTCTCAGGAAGATTATTCCAGGTATAGGTCCAGTTTGCGCCGGTAAGTTCTACTTCTGCGCCGACCTTTTCCGTGCCTGCGTATAACTGCACCTTGATACTGTTCGGGCGCTTGCCATCCTGATTATTGGCATCATCCCAGATCTTCGTCACTGCTACAGATGTCTTCTTCGGCGCGTAGGTATTTTTGATATTGAATCCTGTAACCTCTGTCGCATACTCCGCCACCGGATCTTCCGTCACAGAATACGAAATCTCCTGTCCTCGGTTATCATATTTAGGCAGGTCCTTAAAGCTGTAGAGCCATTTGCCGTCCGGATCAGGTCTTACTTCCTTATTCTGAATAGGATTCCCGTTGGCAAGAAGGTTCACCTTAATTACACTGGGACGCTTGCCATCCTGATTATTGGCATCATCCCAGATCTTCTCACCTGAGATCTCAGTCGTGTTCCTGGTCCAGTATCCCTCAAGCTCTACATTAGCTCCGGGCATCTTGAAGGAGGCGTCATCGTCCTTGACCGTCACCTTCTGCCCACTCTGCGTGTGCCAGCCCGTGAAAATATAGCCGGGCATCGTAAGGTCGGGCTTGACGTCGACAATCGCATTCTGGTTATAGGTCGCCGAATCCACGGGAGCTGCGGGGCTTCCTGCGGGGATCGCCTCTCCGTTGGGGTTCTTTACGACCTTGTAGGTCACCTTGTACTCAGACTTCTTGTTTGTGAGGGTCAGGTCCTTGTTGTCGCTCGATCCGTTTTTATCCGTGAAGCTGATCACGAACTCTCTGGAGGTTGCAAGGCTACTGTTATCATAGCCCTCCGGGGCCTTGGTCTCTACGAGGCGGTAGGTCTTGCCGTTTAAGAGGCCTCTGATATTTAAGATACCGTTCTCATTCGTATAGAGACGGTCACCCTTCTTGCTGCCGCCGTTGCTTCCCACAATCGCGATATAGTCCTTCACATACTGGGAGTCCGTGTCGATCCAGTTTCCGGCGGGATCCTTTTCCTGGAGCTTGAATTCAACATCCTCAATGCCCTGGCCGGTCTTGGCGTCCGTCTTCAGGATGGAGGCTCCGTCCTTGTAGGTATAGAGGCTGATGTCGCCGACGACAAAGTTGTTCTTGGCTTGTACCGTCTGTCCCGAAACAGTCGCCGTATTCTCAATCGTCGCCCCGGTTCGCATGACGGGTTTGACCAGACTCGCATCAAAGCCCAGGCGGCCTCCGGTAATCGGCCAGTCCTTGACCTTATTATAAACTGTGTCGATCACTTCCTGCGAAGGTGTGACTCTCGTCACTTCCTGATTCGCATTGATATCATAGGTGGAGAAGAGGCGTTTGACGAGCACATCCTTGCCGATCTTGTCCGCAAGTTTCCCATAGGTGTACATCTGGTTGGGATCCTTAGAGCCAATCTTCCCCAAACTAATCACGAGCTTCATATCCCCGTTCGGATTCCGATAGATCCCGTACTCTCCCGGCTTGAGAGAGGCCTTGAACTGCTCATAGGTCTGTCCTACGGCAGCTTCCTTCTTGGTGAAGACCTCATCAAACTGAAGGTATGCCGTCTCATCCAAATGATAGTAACCGCTGGCCTTTCCCTCCGAATAGACCTGCTTTAGCAGGAGCGTCTTCCCATCCTTGTACAGGGCTGCCCCTCTTAAATCGATTCCCCGCAGGTCGATATCCTTGTAAATGTCCGCCGGAAGCGTATCCTCCATATAGGAAGTCTCTGTGGCGGGATAGGATCCAAAGACCAAATCATAGCTGAAAAGAAATCCCATCAGGGCAGATGAAGTCGTCATCACCTCATTTACCTTGCCGTCGAGTGGGGACTTCACCTTATAGTGATACGTCACTGCGTTCCAACCTATCCCCCAACCGGTACTCGTATTGGTCGGTGAAGTTCCTCCGGACTTGCCCTGTTCGATCTTCAAGAATCTGTCCGGATCCCCGATGGCAGGCGTTGAAAAATCCTTGAAGAACTTCGCTGAATTGGACAGCCAGTAGCTAGACTTGACATTGACATTAGCGTTCTGATCCAGAATCTTCACCTTGTCAATGCCGGTGGGATTCTTGGCATAGGCGGCGTCTATCTCTGCCTTCGTGGGGAAGCTTTTTGAAAATTCGCTGCTAACCCCCTTGAGGGTCGTTGTAATCGTGAGCTTGGCCGCCGTCTTCGCATTGTTCTTCTTCGTGAATTTGATTCGAATCTTACCCTTTGTGATGGTCGCTTTTCCCAGAAGGCTGCCATCCTCCGAATCATAGACAGACAGACCATGGCTTTCAAATAAATCGCCCCGATCTGCCTTGACCGGGATTTCAATGAAGTCGCCTGTCTCAATCGGCGTCCCCTTATTGACCGTAAGATCAATCTTATAGTCTACGGTCCCGCCAGATTCAACAGATGATGAGAAATCATTGACATTGGTAGAATCCTTGATTTCCGCATTGGGCGAACTGATGGAATCAATCGTCACCTTACCTGTGATATCTGTTCCCGTCTCTTCCGCCCGGACCGGTGACACCGTCTGGAAGAATGTGCCAAAAAGCAGAAGCAGGGCCATGATGCCCGCACCCAGCTTTTTCCCTATAATACGTCTCATGCAACTCCTTTCTCTTCCCCGCGCATAGAGGCAAAGGACCTTGTCCCCTTTTTATGCGCGCATGGATAAGCATGTCGATCCCGGCATTTATTGCACGGGATGCAAACCTAAAATCATAAAACAATATAACATATGTGTTAAAAATATGTCTAGTGTGTTAAAAATACATCTTTCTTCTTACGCACCTCTTCATTGCAAAGACCCGGATCAAATGATAAAATCTACTCATTGCGAACCCATCATCTAGAAGGAGTTTTCTATGTTTTCAGCCATTCCCGCTGTCTGGCTTATCCTAATTGTTATCCTGATTATCCTGATCGGCCTCACCATAGCTCTCTACTTCTTCGGAAAACGTATGGAGAAACGCCAGGCTGAGCAGGAGGAACGGCTTGAGGCCGTAAAGCAATCCATCAGTATGCTGATCATTGACAAGAAACGACTCAAGCTCAAGGAGTCCGGCCTTCCCGACCAGGTCATATCCCAGACCCCTTGGTACGCCAAGCGATCTAAGGTCCCCATTGTAAAGGCCAAGGTCGGTCCCAGGATCATGACCCTGATCGCCGATGAGAGACTCTTCGACGATATCCCTGTCAAGAAAGAGGTTAAGGCCACCGTGTCCGGCCTCTATATCACGGGTGTTCGCGGCCTGCACGGCCGCATTGAGCGCAATACCGAGAAGAAGAAGGGCCTTCGGGCCTGGCTCCTGCGGAGAGCCGGTCGGAGGCGCTAGACTTTGATCGAGAGCAAAGACATTCAGAAACCAAAAAAGAAGGACTGCACCAAAAGCCCGATGGCTTTGGTGCAGTCCTTTTCATCATATCTGAGACCCTCTTTCGTCTGAGATCTGCTTGCGCTTCTCTGCAGTCGTCCGGTCCCTTCCTAGTCTTCCTTCTTTCCGAAGACCTGCTCTCTCAGCTTTTTCCCGGTCGGCGTCGCCGCAAGGCCGCCGCCGGCCGTCTCCCTGAGCGCTTCCGGCATGCTGTCTCCGACCGCCTTCATGGCCGAGATGCACTCGTCGACGGGAATCTTTAAGTCGATTCCGGACAGGGCCATGTCCGCTGCCGTAAAGGCGATCATGACACCGGAGGCATTGCGCTTGATGCAGGGGATCTCGACCAGACCGGCTACCGGATCACAGACCAGCCCCATCTGATTGACAATCGCGATTCCCATGGCGGTAGCCGCCTGCTGGGGACTTCCGCCCCTGAGCTCTACCAGAGCCGCAGCCGCCATACCGGAGGCGGAACCGCACTCAGCCTGGCAACCGCCCTCCGCTCCCGCAATGGACGCTACATTGGCTACCACCAGGCCGAAGGCGCCAGCCGTAAAGAGAGCTCTGACACAGGCCTCCCGGTCCATGCCCCGATCCTCATAGGCGCTGACCAGACAGCCCGGGAGAATTCCGCAGGAGCCGGCTGTCGGGGCCGCGACAATCTTGCCCATAGCGGCATTCGAGACAGAGGCCGACAGGGCCCGTCCAACCGCCTTTGTCATGTAAGAGCCCATCCATCCGCCCTCCGGGGCATCCGCCGCGTAGCTGAGCATCTTGTAGCCCTCTCCCCCGGTCAGACCGGAGTGAGAGCGCAGATCCTTGTCGGCTCCGCGCACCGTACAGTCAATCATGACCTGAAAGGCCTCATCCATCCTGGCAATGATCTCCTCCGGACTGGTCTCCATAGCTTTCGCCTGATCTTCAATGAAGATGTCGCTGATCTTTTTCCCGGACGTCTGCGCAGCATCGACCAGTTCCTGAATTGTCTCATACTTAAACATGGCGACCTCCATCAGACAGCCCGGATCAGAAGGGCTCTTTCCACATTGTCAAGACTCTCAATCTCCTCTGTCATTCCCAGAGGGGGCATCTGGTCAATCTCAATGGTCATCAGCGCCGTCGATCCCTTCTCCTTGCGGGAGAGCTTGAAATTGCCGATATTGACGTCAGAATATTTCACCCGCATGAGGTTGGTGACGTCAGCGATAACACCCGGCCGATCCCTGTGCAGAACCAGAATCGTATTGTTCTCGCCGGTGAAGTTAACCTCCATCCCGTTGACAAAGTCGACGCGAATATTGCCGCCGCCAATGCTGGCGCCCTGAACACAGCCTTCTTCTCCGCTGACCGTCCGGTAATGAATGCAGGCGGTATTGGGATGGGCTCCGGGGATGTCTCTGGGAATGAATTCGTAGGAAATCCCCCTCTGGCTGGCGATCTCCAGAGCATCCCTTATCTCCTCAGAATAGGAATGGTATCCCATGATCCCCGCCAGAAGGGCCCGATCCGTACCGTGCCCCTGATAGGTTCTGGCGAAGGATCCCGACAGTTCAATCCTGACCGAGACCAGGGGCTGGTCATTGGACACCTTGTTCACTACCCTGCCCAGGCGCACTGCCCCGGCCGTATGGGAACTGGATGGACCAATCATGACCGGCCCGATGATGTGAAATACATTCATGAAAATGCCTCCGCGGCTTATGCCTGGGCGCTCTTTTCGCCACCCTGGGCAAGGAACTTATTGTAGATGGCATTGACGATCACGCCAATGGCATTGTCTCCGGATACGTTACAAGCGGTTCCGAAGGAATCCTGGGTCAGGTAGAGGGCAACCATGATGGCGCAGATCGGTCCATTGGGATCGCCGGCCTCCTTGCCGAAGATCAGATAGAGGAAGGGCAGGGCCGTCATAATGGAACCGCCCGGCGCTCCGGGAGAGGCAACCATGGCCACGCCGAGAGTCATGATGAAGGGAACAACCGTGCCAAGAGAGATGGGCAGGTTGTTCATCAGGCAGACGGCTGTCGCGCAGGCAGTAATGGTAATCATGGATCCGCACATGTGGATGTTGGCGCAGAGCGGAACGACGAAGTTCCTGATCTGTTCGCTGACTCCATCCTTCTCGGCGCACTGCAGATTGACCGGAATGGTCGCCGCGGAGGACTGAGTTCCAATGGCAGTGGTATATCCAGGGATCTGATTCTTCATCAGCTGGAATGGATTCTGGTGAGAGATGCTTCCCGCCAGAGTAAACTGCGCCAGCAGATAGATCAGGTGCATGATGATAACAACCAGGAATACCTTCCAGAGGATTCCAAGGATCACATAGGTCTTTCCGGACACGGTCATATCAACGAAGGTACCGCAGATATAGAGGGGCAGAAGAGGGATGATAGCCACGTGAAGAACACGATCGATGATGGAGGAGAAGTCCTTCATTCCATTGTAGAGAGTGTCTCCGATCTCCTTCTTGCCTCTCATGGAGGACAGGCAGAGGCCCAGCATAAAGGCCAGAACCACTGCGGAAATGGTATCCAGAAGGGGCGGGATTTTAATTGAGAAGTAGGCGTCTACTGAGTTGCCTGCTGTCGCCTGAATCTGGCTCAGGGCATCGGGCGACATAAAAGCCGGGAAGAGGGCCGCAGATACCAGATAGGACAGGGTACCTGCGATCAGGGTGGAACCGTATGCCATGGCCACCGTAATCAACAAGAGCTTGCCGGCCGACTGGGTCAGGTCCGCAATTCCCATGGTGACATATGCCAGGATCATGAGCGGAATCACGAACTTGAGCACCGTGGAGAAAATGCCGGACAGCGTCACAACGGTTCTTGAGAACCAGAGCGGCATGAACTGACCGATCAGAATACCAAGGATAATGGCAATGATGAGACGCGGGACAAGGCCCAATTTCTTTTTTTCTTTCATTTCTTTCCCCTTTTCTTGAAACGAAACTGCCTGACCACTCTGATGGTCTCAACATCAGAAATGATCAGAATCTAACCACAGATATAGTATAACTTGAACGTACTATTTGTGAATTTAATCTTTTTGATAAAGTCTATGAAAATCTTTAATCGTTTTCTCTTAATCCTTATAATAAGAGTATCTGATTCGTTTGCGAAACCTACAAGATGCACGGAGTATCTGATTTGTTCATCAAATGTCCAAAACACATGCGGCATCTGATTCCTCTGTCGAATGTACAAGGCGCAGGAAGCACCTGATTCACTCCTAAAATGTAAGGGGTGTATGAACGTCTTATGCATCCTGTGGCAGGGCTTCCGCAAATATTCTGTGTTCAAAAGGATCGAAAGTAAAAAAGGGCAGGGAAAATCTATGGAAATCCGACAACTGGTAACCTTTGAGCGCGTGGCGGAGTGTCTGAGCTTTTCCAGAGCGGCCGAACAGCTGGGCTACTCCCAGTCCACAGTCACCATCCAGATCAAACAGCTGGAAGAGGAATACCACACCCAGCTCTTTGACCGCATTGGCCGGCACGTGCGTTTGACCTCGGAGGGAGAGCGCTTTCTGGCCTTCGCCAACGACATCTTAAACCGGATCTATGAGATGCGCAGTGATATGGGCAATGAAAATTTCAAGAAGCATCAGCTCCGCCTGGGGGTCATCGATTCTCTCATGGAATACCATCTGTCGGATGTCCTGCTCCGCCTCTATGAGCAGCACCCCAACTATCAGATCACCATCAAGTCGGCCCCGCCATCGGAGCTGGTTCAGGAGATGACCCACAATGAACTGGATATTATCTATCTCCTGGACCAGCCCATCTACGACAAGAACTGGATCAAGGCTCTGGAGGCGAAAGAATCCATTGTCTTCGTCACCTCCGCGGCATCCCCTCTGGCCAGACGCGAGAATGTCAGCATGGAGGAAGTAATTCACCAGCCCTTCTTCTCCACGGAGGCCGGCGAGAACTACCGCAAGGCCCTGGACCAGTATCTGGCCGCCCGCGGCATGGCTCTCTCATGCTTTCTCGAAATTCAGGACCCCGCCATCATTATCCGCATGCTCAAAGAGCACGGGGGCGTCTCCTTCCTCCCCTACTTCTGCGTCGTTGACCAGGTGACCGCAGGGCAGCTGGCCATCGTTCAGGTAGAGGACTTTCACATGCATATGCAGCGTCAGTGTATCTACCACCGGGACAAGTGGGTGACCGAGGAGATGCGGGCATTTCTCAAACTGATTCACTAAAAATCCGGGGCGCCTTCTGTCGCTCCCCGGATCCTCATTCCAAACACCTCAATCGCTCTAATATTCTATAAAGATTTTTGCAGGCATTTTTACAAATCTGTCCCTGAAAAAGGGGCCCTTACAACCGGCCTGAAATCACTCTTGGATCTGATCTGAACACATTCTCGAAGCTGTCCTGAAAGCTTCAAAAATCCGGCCTGAAAGCTCTCCTGAGACTGGTCTGACGCAAAATTCTCCTATCTCATAGTAATCTCTATCAAGAGCTCCCGACGTCCGGCCTCCTGTCCATTCAGCTCCATCTGATAGGAAAGGATAAGACGCATCTTCCGATCTGAGAGATTTAAGAACTGAAACCGCTCGGTGAAGACCCTCAAATCCAAAATCCCCATCGGTGTCTGATAGTGACAGCTGGTCCACTCTCCCGGGATATAGATCAAACGATTGCTGACGGAGCCCCTGCGGACGATCTCCACCTGTCCCTCACGGATATGGATGCTTGTCGAGGCCGGTCCCTCTTCTCCTTCCGGCCCGTCCTCATAGCGCAAAAGGATACTCCTCTCCCTCTCCAGGAGCCTTCCTCTGTAATCGCTTTGGCTCTCATTCACAAGGCCGTCCAGCGTCTCTTTGGTCAGAATCCTGATGTGAGCCTCTCTGGCGATGGGCATCAATGCCGGCTCTGATCGCGGATCACTCCTCGAACAGCCTCGATCTGATTGGCCAGGTGGGTATGCATGATGGCCTTGACATAGTCCTTGTCCTTGCGGCGCAGTCCGTCCAAAATGGCGGCATGCTCCTGGATCAGACGGGAATAGGTTCCAGCGTCCTTGATATACTCGTAGCGGTAGCGGTACATCTGTTCACGCAGGTTAGTGACGATGCTCTCAAGCTTGGGATTATCCGCCGCCTGGTAGATCACAGCGTGGAAGGCCTCGTCCGCCTCCGTGATCTTGCGGTAATTCCCGCTTCTTGTGGCCAGCTCGAAATCCTTCATGGCTGTCTCCAAATGCCTGAGGAAGTCCGGATCATCGCACATACAGGCGCGGGTAACCGCCAGTTCATCCAGGGCGTCCCGAATTTCAAGCACATCCTGCAGGTCCTTCTCGGTCATCTTGGCGACCTGGGCTCCCTTCCTGGGAATGGTCACCGCCAGCCCCTCCTGCTCCAGCATGCGAATGGCCTCGCGAATCGGGGTGCGGCTGACCCCCAGACGATTGGCCAGATGCATCTCCATCAGACGCTCGCCGGGCTTTAAATCCCCCCGCAGAATCGCATTGCGCAGGGTATTAAAAACCACGTCCCGCAGGGGAAGATAGGCATCCATATCCAGCTTTAAATCCATATGTTCCGACTGTACCATCCAAATCCTCCAGTTGATATTCGATCTGCATGAGATTGCTTTCCGAGCCAGTCCCCAGATCATGACAGGATCAGACTCCTCCTCGGGTATGACTTAAAAATACGCCTTCCAGACTCAGGTCTTCCCACTGTTCCAACAGCTTCCTCCGACAATCCCGCATTTTCCCTTCCTCTGAGAAGAAGGCAAAGACCGTAGGCCCGGAGCCGGACATCATCGCCGCGTCAGCGCCATGATTTCGCAGAACATTCTTTAACTGCCGGATCTCGGGATGAAGAGGAATCGTCACATCTTCTAAAATATTGCCCAGCAAATGGCAGATATCGGTGTATGCCTCTCTGCGAACAGCGTCGAGAAGTCCGTCAATATCGGGGTGCCGGCAGTCTGTGCAGGAGTCGAAAGCCCGATAGACCTCTCCCGTAGAGACACTGGCTGCGGGCTTGACAATCAGTGTCGGGATCTCCCGCAGAACCGGTCTGACCGGCGTCAGGATCTGACCGATCCCCTCCGCCAGCGCGGTCCCCCCCATGAGACAATAGGGGATATCCGCCCCCAGCTGCAGGGCGAGACGCATCAGCTCTCTTCGCATAGCCTCCCTGTCATCCTGAGCAAGTCCAAAGAGCTCCGCCATTCCCAGCATCACTGCGGCTGCGTCCGCAGAGCCGCCCGCAAGACCGGCCGCCAGGGGAATACGCTTGGTCAGATCAATGTGTAGGCCGCCTGACAGGCCATATTGCCTTCGCATCAATTCCGCCGCCCTGACGCAGAGATTGGTCTCGTCGCAGGGCAGATCCTCCCGGTCGCACTCCATGGAGATCCGCCCGTCTTCTCTTTTTTGCAGAATCAGATCATCGTACAGATCCACCTGCTGCATCAGCATACGGACCTCGTGATATCCATCCGCCCTTCTTCCCAGGACGTCAAGCCCCAGATTGATTTTGGCGCAGGCCCTGCGTGAAATCCTCTTCATTGCCATCCCTCTGATCAGCGCCTCCTGTATTGTATACAAAAACCATTATACTGGATTTCCCGGATTTCCCGCAATGTAATCATCTTGCAGCTGTTAGTCATACATAACTTCCGCTTCGCTTCTATTAGATCACTTTTTTTAGTTTTATGCAACCAAAACGGCAGAGCCCATGCCCATATATCCCCTGAAACCCATGCGATATCTTAAAAGAATACATACAATCAGCAAAAAAAGACCGAACAAATGCCGATCCTTATCTTGTATCTGCCAATACAAATAGTCGTTCCAGGCGTCATCCGACCACAGCTTGTCCATTCCTCAGTCCTCAATCAACTCATGAATTTGCCCCTGTCCCGCCTCAAGCTGCCTGAAGCCACGGTCCAGTTTCGCCAGATATTGGGCGTTACGTATTTCCTTCTCCATCGCGTTATACTGCTCAAGACTAAGAACAACAACATTGCGGTCGGCCTTTCTTGTGACAATAATGGTCTCTCCCTGATCCGTCACAAGGTCACAGTAGTCCTTTAACTTATTCCTCATGGTTGTATAATTAACGGCTAACATGGCGCACCTCCTTATGTACTTATTAATGTACAATATCCTGTTCTTGTTTTCAATCGTCGAATGTATGGCCATAGACAAGTGAGCCTTCCAGAAGCAGGCCATAATCATTCACCGGATCCTTATCGAGGCAGTCAAAATTCCCCAAAAAGGAAAACGGCATAATCAGAAGCGCCTGATTATGCCGTCATACTCTTTAGGAAAAATCTCTTGTTGTCAGCCAAGCCTGGCGACCGACAGGGTCACCTTCTCTCCATTGATATCCCACTCCTTGGAGTAGCCGTCCACAGCGCCCTCAGCGATGGAGTCCGCCATGGTCTCCGCGGTGATCTCCTCACCATGTGCCGCGCAGATCGCGCCGATCTTCTCGTTGCCGCGGTAGGCAATGGCGATATGATCCATGACCTCGAAACCCGCCTCCTTGCGCATGGTCTGCAGCTTGGAGATGATCTCGCGGACCATTCCCTCCTCCCGCAGAGCATCGGTCAGGTTGGTATTCAGGACAACAGTCACATTGTTGTCCCCGTCCGTCACATAGCCTTCCTTCTGGGTCATGGTAATCAGGAGGTCATCCTCAGTCAGCTCGATGGAGGCGTCAACCTCGGGCAGAGTGATCTTGCCCTTCTCCTGAAGCTGGGCGTAGGCGGTATTTCCGTCCAGGCCGGACAGGGCCTTCTGAATCTGGCCCAGGAACCTGCCGTACTTTGGGCCGACGGTTCTTAACTGCGGCTTGAAGATATAGGTCGTAAAGGCGGTGACATCTGTCACAAACTCGGCCTTCTTCACATTCAGCTCATCCTCAATGATGGCCGCATAGAAGTCATTCAGATGATTCTCCGCCTTGATGTACATCTGGGCCAGGGGCTGGCGATTCTTGATGTTGGAGGCATTGCGGCAGGCGCGGCCGAAAACAACGATCTTCAGCAGCTCCTTCATGTCGGATTCCAGCTTCTCATCAATCAGGTTCTCATCACAGGCAGGGAAGTCACACAAATGAACGGACTCGGGCGCATCCGCGTCCAGGCTGCAGACCAGGTTGCGATAGATCTCATCGGTCATGAAGGGGATCATGGGAGCGGCGAGCTTAACAAAGGTCACCAGGCAGGTATAGAGAGTCAGATAGGCATTGATCTTGTCCTGCTCTAATCCCTTCGCCCAGTAACGCTGGCGGCTCCTCCTGACATACCAGTTAGACAGGTCGTCAATGAAATCCTGCAGGGCTCTTCCGGCCTCGGGAATCCGGTAGGCTCCCAGATTCTCGTCGACCGTCTTGACCGTGGAGTTCAGGCGGCTGAGTGCCCAGCGATCCATGACGGACAGCTGATCCGTCTGCAAGCGGTACTTCGTGGGATCAAAGGCGTCAATGTTGGCGTAGAGGACATAGAAGGCATAGGTGTTCCAGAGGGTGTTGAGGAATTTGCGCTGTCCCTCCTCCACTGCCTTGCCATGGAACTTATTGGGCAGCCAGGGGTTGGAGTTGGTGTAGAAGTACCAGCGAATGGCGTCCGCCCCGTAGGTGGACAGGGCCTCCATGGGGTCGACGGCATTGCCCTTGGACTTGGACATCTTCTGTCCCTTGCCGTCCAGGACATGGCCCAATACAATGACGTTCTTATAGGGGGCCCTGCCGAAGAGAATGGTGGACTCCGCCATCAGGGAGTAGAACCAGCCGCGGGTCTGATCAACTGCCTCCGAGATGAAGTCCGCGGGGAACTGCTGCTCGAACTTGTCCTGATTCTCGAAGGGATAGTGATGCTGGGCATATGGCATGGCGCCGGAGTCGAACCAGACGTCCACAACCTCGGGGACACGGTGCATGGGCTTCCCGCAGTGAGGGCAGGGGAAGGTCACCCGGTCGATATAGGGCCGATGCAGCTCAATGTCCGCCATGGCGGCATCTTTGGTCTTCTCGACCAGCTCGGCGCGAGACCCGATGCATTCCTGGTGACCGCAATCATCGCACTCCCAGATATTCAGGGGAGTTCCCCAATAGCGGTTGCGGGAAATGCCCCAATCCTGGATATTCTCCAGCCAGTTGCCGAATCTCCCCTCACCGATTGACGGTGGAATCCAGTTGACCGACTTGTTGTTCTTGACCAGGTCATCCTTGACAGCGGTCATCTTGATAAACCAGGACTCTCTCGCGAAGTAGAGCAGGGGGGTATCACATCTCCAGCAGTGGGGATAGTCATGCTCAAAGCTGGGCGCGTCAAAGAGGAGGCCTCTCTCCTCCAGATCGGCCAAAACCGCCGGATCAGCGGACTTGGCCCCATTTGCCATCTCCTCCTCTGTGGGCTTGCAGCGCATCCCGGCAAAGGGGGTCTCCGCCTTCATACAGCCCTTCTCGTCCACCATCTGAACAAAGGGAAGGTCGTATTTGCGGCCGACACGGGCATCGTCCTCACCAAAGGCGGGAGCCTCGTGGACGATACCGGTACCATCGGACATGGTGACATAGTCATCGACCTCAATGAAGAAGGCCTTCTTGTGTGACTTTTCAACCGCCTTCGCCGCGCAGTCATAGAGGGGCTCATACTCACGGTACTCAAGATCCGCGCCCTGCATGGTCTCAATGATCTGATAGGCGGGCTGACCATCTTTGGCCAGGGGACCCAGGACCTTATCCAGGAGTGCCTTGGCCATATAGTAGGTGAATCCGTCAACGCATTTGACCTTGGCATAGACCTCAAGGGGATTCACGCAGAGAGCAATGTTGGAGGGCAGAGTCCAGGGCGTCGTAGTCCAGGCCAGGAAATACGCGTCTTCTCCCTTGGCCTTAAAGCGAACGACTGCCGACCGTTCCCTGACCGTCTTATAGCCCTGCGCCACCTCCTGCGAGGACAGGGGAGTCCCGCAGCGGGGGCAGTAGGGGACGACCTTAAATCCCTTGTAGAGCAGCTTCTTGTCCCAGATCTGCTTGAGTCCCCACCACTCGGACTCGATGAAGTTGTTGTCATAGGTAATGTAAGGGTGATCCATATCAGCCCAGAAACCAGCGGCACCGGAGAAATCCTCCCACATGCCCTTGTACTCCCAGACAGACTCCTTGCACTGCTCGACAAAGGGCTGGATGCCGTACTCCTCGATCTGGTCTTTGCCGTCCAGTCCAAGCTTCTTCTCGACACCGATCTCGACGGGAAGTCCGTGGGTGTCCCAGCCGGCCTTGCGAGGAACGAAATTGCCCTTCATGGTCTGATACCTGGGGATCATATCCTTGATCACACGGGTTAAGACATGGCCGATATGGGGCTTCCCGTTCGCCGTCGGAGGGCCGTCATAGAAGGTAAAGGTTGACTGCTTTTTGGAGGGATCCATCGACTTCTCGAAGATATGATGATCCTCCCAGAATTTCCTGGTCTCTCTCTCCCTCTGAACGAAGTTGAGGTCATTTGTCACTTTCCTGTAAGTAGACATGCTCTATCCTTTCTCTGGTATAAAAAAATCCCCCGTCCGCACAGGACAAGAGACTCTTGCTAACCACCCATACGAAGTACTTGATTCCTCCCGCTCGACTTCAGCTCGCTCCGTCAGACCACACCTTTTCGTCGGTCGACCTCGCGTCTGTACGATACCGGGATTCCCGCATACACGCTCTCCGTAACGGGGAGATACCGTCCTTCCTACACAGGCACACGATAAATTCCCTTCTCCTGATCCGCTTCTCCCCATTAAAATTCAAGGGAAGAGAAGATCCTCTCAAATCAGAAAATGTCCGCGCCCTTCAGTCGGCTGCCAGGAAGTGATTTTCATGGAGCTGCTAAGGTCCGATCTCTCACCAACATCGGCTCGCTCATCCGTCGCCTGCTCGACTACTCTCTTCCTCATCGCTTTGAAATATAAAAGACGCTCCTATTATAGAGAGGGAAGCCCTCTGCGTCAATCACTTCCCCTCAGGGCCGCTCTGCGTTCCCTTCAGCGCCGCTCTCAGATTTTCTTCAGGAAATTCACATCAACGCCGCTCGCCTCCTGTCCCTGCTCGAAGAGGATATTCTGCCCGGGTTGATTCGTCAGCATTTTCAGAAAGTTCGGATTGCCCGCAATTCTGACATAGGAGCCAATCAGAAGGGTCAGGGAGGCAAGCGCCATGGCAATTCCCATAATTGCCTGCCAGCGACCCGCCTTGCTCGAATAGCGAACCAGCTGAATCACCCCAAAGGCGATCGCCGCCATAGCCACTAAGACATTGAGTCCCGTCGCAAAAAAAGCCAATGCGAAGACTCCCATCCAAAGAGCCCTCATTCCATTGGTTCGGTCAATAATCCTCCCATAGGGATCCCTCGGTCTGGGGTCATAGGGAATCTGATAGCGCTTCATGCCCTGCTGCTGACCGTCCCGCGGACCATCTCCCCAATCTTCTGGCCCCTGCTGCCAGGGATGATTTGTCTCCTTCTGGTCCGATTCGTAAGAATCAAATTGCCGGTTCTGATCCATCCCAGACCTCCTCTTCTTCCTGAAAATCTCCCCATCAATTGAACTTCATAATCTTTCTGGTCAGCTGATAGGCCTTGACCGAGAGTCTGCGGCCGGTGGGGCCGGGCAGGTTCATGGCACTTCCCATAATGCCGTAGCGCACCTTCATATAGGTGCGACGGTCCTTCTGCTTCATGTAGCGCCAGAGGGCCCTGACCTTCTCCAGATTCTCCTTGTCATGAGAGAGGTAGGCCATAGATGTGGTGACCACTGTAATCATCTCCAGATAGCCCAGCATATACTTGCGCAGGTGCTTCTCCGTCACCTTCCAGGGATCCACGGAGTCGATCATGAGATAGTTGACCCGCAGCTGCTGGTCAATGCGCCTGATCATGGTCTGCTCGGCAACGGACTGTCCCTCCCTGCCGATAAAGTAGCGATAGAAGTTCACGTTCAGATAGTAGAGGGTCTTCACGTGCGGGAGAGGGACATAGACGAAGAGATTATCCACATAGAAGGTGTGCTTGGGCAGCTCCAGGCCGCAGTCGCGAAGCATCTGGGTTCGATAGGTCACAGAGTGCATCAGGATGGTAAATCCCTTGATGTTGTGCTTCATCTCATTCCAGCCGATCACCTTGTTCTGGGGGAAGAGCAGGCTGTAGACCATGCGGCGTCTGGTGTTCTCATGAACCTTCTCGTAGACGTAGTTGGTCAGCAGCATATCCACCGGAGTCCCCTGGCGAACCAGGCGCTTTAAGGTACTCAGCACCTGCACATAAGCCTCGGGATCGACCCAGTCGTCGGAGTCAACCACCTTATAGTAGATGCCCTGCGCGTTTCTGAGTCCCGCATTGACCGCCTCCCCGTGGCCGCCGTTGGGCTGATGAATGGCCCGGCAAATCCCGGGATACCGGGCCGCGTAGTCGTCCGCGATCTCTCCGGTCCGATCCGTCGATCCGTCGTCCACAATCAAAATCTCCACGTCCTCTCCGCCTGGCAGGAGGGAGTTGATGCACTTCTCCATGTAGTCCTGCGAATTATAAGAGGGAATGGCAAATGTAATAATCTTCATACGATCTCCACCTCGCGAATCGACTTCGCATACAGAAATTCCTGTCTCTGGTTCCGGGAAAACCCCTGCCGCGTCCTTCCTCTCCCGGATATCTCCATTGTAACGCTTCCGGTCGATTTGAACCGGGTTTTCAACTGCCCTTTTCGTCTGCCGATGATCCTATTGTAGCAGTCCGCCAGGACCCTGACCCTTAATCTTTCCTGATATTTTCTCTTCGCGGTCTTTGATCTCTGTCGTCTTAGGTTGCGAACTTTACGGTCCTTGCCTACATGCCTTTTACAGCGGTTCAAAGTCCCATTACTCTATCTTCTCTTTTTGGCCCCCGCTCCAATTGAATGGCTTTCGCATAGGCCGCAAACGCGGACGGAATGGCATATTTCCTGGAAATCTCCCCTATGTCCACAGGCCAGGATATCTTGTCAGCGGGCACATTTTCAGTCATTTCTTTTGCCAGCTCGGCATCCGACACCCGGATCTCATAACCGATCATACGCCACTCGACGTGGCTGAAGATGTGCCTGGCCTCCCCCAGTCTCCTGATCCGCAGGGGCTCATAGCCCAGCTGCTCGGCATAGGCCAGAGCAGCCTCCTCGCTCAAATGCTCTCTGACATTGGGAAACTCATAGAGTCCCGCCAGAAGCCCCCTGTCCGGTCTTCGGTCGATGACTACCCTTGCCCCGTTTCGAACAATGAAAACCGTCCTCTCCTCAATGCGCCTGGGCTTCCCCTTGGATCGCACCGGCAGATGGTCCCAGCTTCCATGCCTGTTCGCCAGGCAATACTTTTCCCAGGGACACTGCCCGCAGAGGGGATCCCCATTCGGCAGACAGGCGGTAGCTCCGATCTCCATCATCGCCTGATTAAAGATCCCTGATCCGGAAGCAGGCATCACGCCCTCTAAAGCAGCCTGGGCCCGTTTTTTGGCCAGATCACTCTTGATGTCGATATCATCCTCCGAGACCCTGGCCAGAATGCGGAGCACATTCCCATCCACCGCTGGTGCAGGCAGGTCAAAGGCAATGGAAGAAATCGCCCCCGCCGTGTAGGGGCCGATTCCGGGCAGAGAGAGAATGGCGTCATAATCGGAGGGCATCTGTCCCCCGAACTTCTCCATAATGACCTCGGCCGCCTTTTGCATATTGCGGACTCTGGAATAATAGCCGAGGCCCTCCCAGAGCTTATTGAGCTGGTCCTGCGGACAGGCCGCCAGATCCGCGATGGAGGGAAGAGCTGCAAGGAAGCCCTGATAATATGGCTTGACCGCCTCCACCCGGGTCTGCTGCAGCATGATCTCTGAGACCCAGATATGGTAGGGGTCTCTGTCGCGCCGCCAGGGCAGATCTCTCTTATTTACTTGAAACCAGTCCATGGCCGGGGTGACCAGGGGCGACAGATCAAACTGATCCAGCATTATTTACCTCACGTCGGAGAACTTCCGTACCACTATTTCGCACGAACCGAATTCATCTGCAGCTTATCTTACCATCTGCAGCTTGTCTTATCGTCTGCAGCTTGTTTTATCGTCTGCAGCTTGTTTTATCGTCTGCAGCTTGTTTTATCGTCTGCAGCTTGTCTCACCATCTGTTCCGCTGTGCGATACCGGGCAATGAGAAAAGCCTTCCTCCCAAAATTATCTTTCATGCATTTATTTCAAAATAAATTGCCCTGCGCATTGGTATCTTGCTGAGCTATACCATAATATAGCCTTGCCTCTTTTAAAACACAAACTGCCCTGTATGGTTCACCTATGATCCCTCAAACAGTCTCAAAGACTTGTTATATCGTCACAATAACCTATCACATGATCACAATAAAGGGTTATAAGACAAAATATAAGTGAAATATACTGATAATCTATCCTGCAATCACAAGGATCTCTCGGACATAACAAAAAAGGTGACTCTCCCAAAAAGAAGTCACCTCATTCTGCCACAGCCTTTGTTCCGGCTGATCAGATCTCTTTAAGCTTCCTTTCTGTAAGCAGGCCTCTACAGCTTCTGATCCCCGAGCTTAACCCAGCCGGCCTTCTTGACAGCCATATGAATCAGCAGGGTCAGAACCGCGGGTAAGACCAGAGAAATAAGGACCAGACCAATCCAGTCTCCGGCAGAGATCCCCGCCTTAAGCCCCTTGTCAATATCACTGATCCAACCGGAATAGACTCCCAGAGGGCCCACCAGGCCACAGGCCCCCATCCCGCTGGAAATAGCCGGTCCGTCCATCTTCAGCTGAAAGATGCAGGTGGCAATCGGACCCGTGATTGCGGAGGCGAGAGTCGGAGCGATCCAGATCCGGGGATTTTTGACAATGTTGCCCATCTGGAGCATAGAGGTGCCGATTCCCTGAGATACAAGGCCGCCGACCCCGTTTTCCCTGTAGGAGGCAACCGCAAAACCGACCATCTGCGCGCAGCAGCCCGCCAGGGCCGCCCCGCCTGCCAGTCCGGTCAAACCGAGTGCGGCGCAGATAGCCGCCGAGGAGATGGGCAGAGTGAGCGCAATCCCGACGACAACCGAGACGATAATTCCCATGAAAAAGGGCTGCAGCTCTGTGGCCCACACAATAATGCTTCCCAGCTGCATCGCCGCGGAACCCAGGAGTGGGGCAATGGCCCAGGATAAGGCCACACCGATTCCGATGGTAACTGCCGGCGTGACCAGAATATCAACCTTGGTCTCCTTGGACACGGCCTTGCCGCATTCTGCAGCAATAATTGCGACAAACAGGACGGCGAGAGGGCCGCCCGCACCGCCCAGGGCATTGGAGGCGAAGCCGACGGTGATCAGCGAAAAGAGAACCAGGGGCGGGGCGGACAGAGCATAGCCGATGGCGCACGCCATAGCAGGACCGCTCATGGCCATGGCCATGCCGCCCACGGTATAGTCGATTCCCGCGATGGTGGCGATGGTTCTGGAGAGAGCGGCGATATGAAACTGCGTCCCCAGAGTATTAATAATAGTTCCGACCAGAAGCGAACAGAACAGGCCCTGGGCCATTGCCCCAAGCGCGTCGATCCCGTAGCGCTTCCCGGAAATAACAATATTCTTTCTCTTGAGAAAGGATTGAAAAGTGGACATGAGAGCCTCCTTGCGCATATATGTCATGACACCTGCATATACACTATGGAAAGCCCTCCGAAAAGTCAATCCTTTTTTACACCCTGCCCTTCCAGCCGCATGGTATTTTTTGTTTCCGGCCGCATGATTGCCACTTAATATCTCTTTGGACTCCGGCTGCATGGTAAAAATACCGTGGCAAAAGCTTATTCCCTTCTGCCGCAGGCAATATTACAATTCCCCTCCCTGCCTTATGACAGGAGAATACCAAGCTCCCGAAGCTTCTCCCGGATCCGGTCGAATGACTCCGAGTTTTTACAGCTGATTGTGTGAAGGTGAATCCCGTCGGTGAGCATAGACAGGGGAGCGGCCTTACTGTCCCTGACCCGGTTGACGAAATCCTCGGCCTCCATCCGGTTTGAAATCTGCAGATTGCCGACCAGTTCTCCATAGAGGGGATGCTCGACAATCACGTCCACGAGACTGCCGCCGCAGTCAACGATCGCGTTCAACTCCTCCTGGATCTGTGAGGCGTCGTGCTTGCAGGCAATCTGACAGACCGGCAGTCCGGTTTCTTTCGGAAGAATATATCCCCTGGGCGTCGCCGTGATCTTATGTCCCTCCGCCCGAAGAATGGCAATATCTCCGACAATAATCTGCCTGCTGACTCCGAATTCCCCCGCGAGCGCCGAAGCGCTGATGGGTCTGTCCGCCGACTGCAGTTCCTCCAACAGCCCGCTCTTGCGTTTCTTCCTGTCCACTGATCTTCCTCCCGCAAATTTCATCCGTCCGCCTGCCCTCGATTTCTCCGACAGAATCCAATCCATCGTCCGCCTCACATGAAGTTTACCACAGATAGCCGATTCCAATTGAATTCCATCTGTTAAAGAATTACCATGATCTTAAGAGATGCCAAGGGGCATCGCCATTGTCTTGATAAGGAGAGTGAATATGACAGAATTCAAGCACCTGACCCTGGATGTCGCTGAGGAAATCGCAACCTTGAAGATCAGCAATCCCAAGTCTCTCAACGCCTTAAACACCGAGACCCTTGAGGAGTTGAACGTCGCCCTGACCGAGATTGAGGCCAGAGACGACATCAAGGTTCTGATCCTGACCGGCGGACCCTGCTTTAACAAGAAGCTGGGCGGCGACGACCCCTATCGGTCCTTTGTTGCCGGCGCCGATATCTCCGAGATGGCGGGATTCACCGCCCCCCAGGCCAGAGCCTTCGGCATCCGCGCCTCCAAGCCCTTCTTCAAGCTCATGGAGATGCGCCAGGTGACCATCGCCGCAGTCAACGGATTCGCTTTCGGCGGCGGCAATGAGATCGCCATGGCCTGCGATATCCGCGTTGCCTCTGACAATGCCCTCTTCGGCCAGCCCGAGACCGGCCTGGGAATCATCCCCGGCTTTGGCGGCACCCAGCGCCTCGCCCGTCTGGTCGGCATGGGACGCGCCAAGGAGCTGATCTTCACCTGCGATAACATCGACGCCCAGGAGGCCTACCGCATCGGCCTGGTCAACAAGGTTGTCCCCAAAGAAGACCTCTATCCCACCTGTCAGGCAATGGCCAAGAAGATCATCTCCAAGGGCTCTTACGCCAATTCCATCGCCAAGGCTGCCATCAACAACGGCTATGACATGGATATCAGAAACGCTGTCGAAATGGAGGCCAACCTCTTTGGCGTGGTCAATGACACCCATGACAAGAGAGAGGGCATGGGCGCCTTCTTAGAGAAGAGAGCCGCTGATCTGACGGATTTCTGACCCTTAAAGAGACCAGACAAGGCTCTGGTGCTTTTCGGATAAAGGGGCTGTGAGGAAACGAGACGTTTCCTCACAGCCCCTTTTTTATGACAGGCATCTTTAATTTTGCTGTCAGCAGTGAACTCCGTCCTTATAGACAGCCTTCAGACGCAGGTCCCGGTCCATAAGCAGTAAGTCCGCCCGCATCCCCGGGCCAATGGAACCGATCTGATCTGCGAGCCCCATTTCCCTGGCCGGATTGAAGGTCGCGGCCCGAACCGCCGTCTCTAAGGGCAGGCCCATTTCTCCAACGGCTGTGCGCATACAGTCCGCCAGATTGCTGACAGACCCGGCCAGGGCCCCGTCTGAGGCCAGGCGGGCATACTTTCCCTCCTTGACAACCTCAAGACCTCCCAGCGTATAAGTCCCGTCCGGCATACCGGTTGCCCGCATGGAATCAGAGATCAGAATCATCCTATCCTCTCCCATCATGCGAAAGGTGGCTCTGACGACAGAGGGGTGAATGTGCACCCCGTCGGTTATCAGCTCCGCGCCGACCCAGGGAGAATCACAAACCGCCCCCACGACGCCGGGAGCCCGATGGCTGTAAGTCGGCATGGCGTTATAGAGGTGAACGGCGTGACTTGCCCCCAGGTCAAACGCCCGCTTGGCCGTGTCATAATCCGCGTTGGTATGAGCCAGGGAAACCGCGACACGGTTCTTGACCTCTCTGATGAAATCCAGCTGATCCCGGTTCTCCTCCGGCGCGATTCCGATGAACCTGACCAGTCCCTCAGAAGCAGACAAAAAGCCCTCCAGGACCTCCATGGAGAAGGGGATGATCTTACTTCCATCCTGGGCCCCCTTCTTGGCCCTGCTGATGAATGGTCCCTCCATGTTGACCCCCACATAGGAGGCCTGGGGCCGATATCTCTCCTCGGCGCAAGTGGGATTCTCTGCGCTCTCTCCCCGGCGGCTGAAGGGATCAGACTCTTTTTTCTGTTTTTTGGCATATGCCGCAATGTTTGCCAGAATGTGATTCAGATCGCTGACCGGCAAGGTCATGGTCGCCGGACAGAGGGAAGTCACTCCGACCGAGAGTTCATACTCCGCAATCGCGGCCAGGGCCTCCTCCGAGGCGTCGCAGACGTCCGCCCCGACCGCTCCGTGGAAGTGCAGGTCAATCAGCCCCGGAATCAGATAGGCTCCCTCTCCGTCAATGATCTCATAATTTACATGATTTCTGTCCTTTTTTATTTCATGTGCAGGTTTTGATTCATTTGTCCCGCTCCCACCCTGTCTTTCCGCCAATGTGACAGAGCGGATGGTCCCTCCTTCCACCCTGATACTGCCCGGATGAAAGAGAAAATCCCTCCCGTAGACCAACACGTTTCTGATTTCCATCGGCGCCTCTTTTCCTGTCCGCCCATCTTATTGCACAAGTTGCACAAGAACTAAAATGTCCCTCTTCGAGGATTCCTCTGCCATAAACAATGAAAGGCACTCTCCGCAAATACTCCATTAAAACCAATCAACCCGGATCTCCCCCGCGCCGATTCTCCCGCATGGATCTGAAGTGGTAATATGCCCCCAGCATCCCGGCCAGGTTTCCCATGGTCGCCGTGGCAAGCCTGGTCTTTTTCGCAATCTCCGGCTCAAGATAATGGTCTAAGGCCCCCCGCAGTCTGGGGTAGAGATAGTCCTCCTGCTTCATGATTCCGCCGCCCAGAACAAGGCACTCCGGGTTAAGGATATAGGCCAGATTGGCCATGCCCCTTCCCAGAAGATCCACCATCCGGTCGATCTCCCTGATACAGATCTGATCTCCCTCTTTTGCCGCGGTAAAGATTCGAAGACCATCCCAGTCCTCCGCCCTCTCTCCCCTGGCCTCAGCGACTCTTTGGCACAGAGCCGAAGTCGAGGCCATCTCCTCAAAGCGACCCGGCCCGCCAAGGTCCATATAGCCCACTTCGCAGGCCGCATTGCCGAAGCCACGGTAAATGCCTCCGCAGTCCTCATTCCTCAGATAGAGGGCTCCACCGATCCCGGTTCCGACAGTCAGAGTCAGGATACTTCGACAGCCCCGGCCAGATCCGGCCAAAGCCTCCGCCAGGCAGGCGCAATTGACATCATTTTCCACCTCGACCGGCAGATGATAGGCCTGGCCCAGGATCTGCTTCCAACAGGTCCCCCGGTAGTCTGGAATCGTCGGCCCCGAGTGAAAGACGCAGCCGCTGATCGGGTCCACCATTCCGGCCGTAGAGATACAGATCCCGGCACAGACCCCTTCTTTTTCGTCCCGATCAGGTATACTTATTTTGTCCCGATCGGGTGCGGTCCTATAAATCTGTCCCGTCTCCTTCAGGTAAGCGTCCAGGATCTCCCGGACATTTGTCACAAGCTGGGGTCCCCCTCGATCAGCCTGACTCGGCCTCTCATGAGCTTCCAGAATTTCTCCTCCCTCAGAGACCAGCCCATATTTGATCGCTGTTCCGCCGATATCAATACAGATATATTTCCCCATAATCCTCCGCATGCAAGCTGCATATTTTTCAAAAATGAGGCACCTTCCTCAGCCGGGAGCATGTTTAAACCATGCGCGTAAGACTCCTTACAGGCCGTACCTGGCTACCGCCTCCTCGATTCTGGCCGCCGTCTTTTTGGCCAGCTCCCTGTCCTCCCCGGTCAGTGGGGCAAGAGGTCTTCTGACGGATCCCAGATCAATCCCCTCCTTAATCCGAAGGACTTCCTTGATCATGGCGTACATATTGCCTCGGCCGGCGCAGAGCTCTTCAATGATCCCGTTGACCACATTCTGAATTTCCCCGGCCAAAGAGAGATTGCCGGTTCGCAGGCAGTCGTTCATGGCGATGAAGAGCTCCGGCATAGCTCCATAAGTGCCCCCGATTCCGGCATCCGCCCCAATAACGCGGCCGGCGATAAACTGCTCGTCAGGCCCGTTGAAGACCACATGGTCTCCCTTTCCGCAGGTCTTAAAGATCTGTATATCATAGGGGGCCATCGACGAGTTCTTCACCCCGATCACCCTGGGATTTTCAAGCATTTTCAGATAGAGATCCCTGGACAGAGCCACGCCGGCCAGCTGAGGAATATTATAGATGATGAAATCCGTGTGGGGTGCGGCGGAGCTGATATCGTTCCAGTAGTCCGCGATGGCCTCCTCCGGCAGATGGAAGTAGATGGGCGGAATCGACGCAATGGCGTCTACGCCCAGACTCTCGGCATGACGGGCGAGCTCCATGGAGTCCGCGGTGTTATTGCAGGCCACATGATTGATAATCGTAAGCCTGCCGTCCGCCTGGTCTACAACCGTCTCTATGATCCGCTTGCGCTCCTCTACCGTCAGGTAAATGCACTCTCCGGACGAACCGTTGACATAGAGTCCATTGACCCCCCTGTCGATGTAGTAGTCCACCAGCTGACGGACGGCGGACCTGTTGATTTTGCCCTCCCCGTCATAGCAGGCGTAAAAGGCAGGAATCACTCCTGTGTACTTATCCAGCTTAGCCATTTGTCCCTTCTTTCCTCGGAAGAAAAAGCCGGGCAAAGCCCGACTTTTGCCTCTTAACGCTCTTATCTTATCCCTTCACGGCTCCCATTGCGATCCCCTGGGTGAAATATTTCTGGAAGGCCAAAAAGATCATCAGAATCGGAGCTGCAGCCAGTGTCGCGCCCGCCATAATCAGGCCGAAATCGGTCGAGTTCTCCGCCTGCAGCTTGGCGATCCCCAGAGAGATGGTCAAATGCTTGGTGGAGCTCAGCATAATCAGTTGCATAAAGTAGTCATTCCAGTTATTGATGAAGGTGAAAATGGCCAGGGCCCCAATTCCCGGCTTGACCATGGGAACGACTATGGAATTGAAGGTCTTGAGCTCACTGGCGCCGTCAATTCTGGCCGCCTCAATCAATTCCCCGGGGATCCCCTCGGAGAACTGCTTCATGAGAAAGACCCCAAAGGGCCAGCCCACTGTCGGAAAAATCACAGCCCAGATGCTGTCATAGAGATTCAAAGTGGACATTTCCCTAATCAGGGGAATCAGAATCACCTGCTTGGGCAGGGCCATGGCGCAGACAATCAGGGAGAAGAGCAGAACTCGTCCGAAAAAGCGCTTCTTGGCCAGGACATAGCCGGCCATGGTCGCCGTAATGCAGGTCAGCACCATTGCCATGACAGACATGAAGACCGTGTTTAACATCCAGCGAATGGAAGCGGGAACCACCGGACCGGAGGATAAGATCAAAGGGCCGCCGTCCTCGGTGAAATTGCTGCCGAAGGGGAGGGCAATCTCCCAGAGGGGGGCTTTCTGGCTCCCCATCAGGGTTCTGAAATTATCTAAAACCCACTTGCTGGGCCACCACTCGGGAGAGGGGGCGTTGATGGAGGCGGCGGTCTTAAATGCCCCGGTCACAATCCAGTAGAGAGGGAAGGTAAAGAGAATGGCCAGAATGACCAGCAGGATGACCCCGATCAGGTAATAGGGTGTGATTTTCTTCTTGATCATATGACACCTTACCTTTCTCTGGTGACCCTGAACTGTACTGCCGACAGAACCGCAATGATAATGGCCAGGACAACGCCCATGGCATTGGCATAGCCATAGTCATAGAGCTTGAAGGCCGTGTAGTAGATGTAATACATGACCGTGTCCGTGCTGTGATTTGGCCCGCCAGAAGTCAGAAGCTGGATCAGGGCGAAGCACTGAAAGCTGTTGATCATGGTAATAACCAGAATATAGAGGGTCGTCGGCATAATGGCCGGCCACTTGATCTTCCAGAAGAGCTGAAAATTCGTGGCTCCATCCACCTTGGCGGCCTCGACGACCGAATCGTCCACATTGCCCAGGGCAGATACATATAGGACGATCGGCTGGCCGACGGAGGTTGTCAGAAGGATGAGAATGATGCAGGCCAGCGCGAAGCGCTCATCTCCCAGCCAGTTGATATTCTCGTGGATAATCCCCGTGCTCTTCCCCAGGTAATTGAAGATGCCGTAGTAGTTGTTGAACATCCACTTCCAGACCACGGTGACCGCTACGGAGCCGGTGACGACCGGCAGGTAGAAGATGACGCGGAAGGAGGACAGCACCGGCCCCCTCATCTTATAGATCAGCGACGATACCCAGAGGGAGAAGACGCAGACGACGGGCACAGATACCACAACAATGATGAAGGTATTTGCCAGAGCCTTCCGGAAAATGGGATCCGCAAAGAGATTTTGATAATTCTTCAGCCCGACAAAGACATCCTGCGTATCTGCCCCCATGGTGGAATCAAAGAAACTGGTAAAGACGCACAAGACCATGGGAAGGACAACGAAGCCGAGAAAAAATACCAGGCTTGGCAGTAAAAACAGATAGGCCGACCTGGTCTCCCGGATCACAAGTGCCCGCTCCCTCAGCGCAGCATTTGTTGTTCTACTCAAACTTTCCCTCACTCTCTAAGAATCAGACGCGCGTTTTGTTAGCATCTGACTTTCAAAAAAGAGGCGCCCGGCCCTGTCCGGGCGGGCACCTCTCATCCATCTTCCTGTAAATAATCCTGAAATTCCCTCTTATTATTTCTTGGCAGCCGCCGCGTTGGCATTGGTATCGAAGGTCTTGACCTCATTGGCGATATCTCCGCCGGCGCCGACTCTCTGCAGCATGTTCCACCACTCGGTGCGGGCAGTCGCCCAGCCCGGAACCACCTGATAGTAGTCGCCCATAGAAGGCATGAACTTATCGGTGAACATCTTCATCACCTTCTCATTTGCCTGTCCCGTGTAGACATCCCCAAGGTCCTTATGTGCGGGGAAGAAACCGGACTCGAGAACGGACTTCTTGGTCTGGGTCTGGTCATTGGCCATGAAATCAATGAACTTCTTGGCCGCCTCAATCTTTGACTGAGAGCCGTTGTTGAATATTCCAAAGCCCCAGATGCCGCCGCAGAGCTCCGCCTTGCCGTCACTGGAGGGGAACTGCATGGGGATGATCTCATCTCCATTATTGGTCTTGCCCGCCTCGCCGTTTTTGGAATCATTCTGCTGCGATGCGTTCCAGCAATTGGAAATCGCCAGCGTTCCGTTCCTGAAGAGCGTGATCTCATCTCCGCCGGCGATGGAGGGATCGAACTTAACCCCCTTGGTATCCTTCAATGCCTGCAAGGCCTTGATGTTAGCCTCTGAGTTCACCGTATACTGGGTATGCTCCGTATTGGTAAAACGGCCTTTGTAGAGGTTGTTCACCAGCGCGCGGGTCCCCTGGTCGCCGCCCTGGCCGGAGCAGTAGACCGCTGTGACGTCGGCTCCCTGACCGGATTCTGCCAGAGCCTTGACTGCCTTTAAGTAGTTCTCGGTTGTCCAGGTGTGATTCTCCAGATCCAGATACTGAAGCGCGTTGGCCTTCTCGAATTTGGCCTTATTGATCGCCATGCAGTGGGCAACCATGCAGAGCGGATACTCATAGTATTTCCCGTCGGAGCTCTTGCAGGCAGCCGTGATATTGGGATAGAAATCCTTGGCCGCGTCCTTGGCGAACATATCGGCCAGATCAACCATCAATCCCTTAGCCCCCCAGTTGGCAACCAGTCTCTCCGGTCCTTCCATAATCAGATCGGGAGCCTTCTTACCCTCAATCGCGGTGTTGACCTGATCGTCGCCGGTCTTGTAGTCCAGATACTGAACCGTCACCTTGATATCCGGATACTTCTCGTTGAAGCTGGCAATCAGCTTGTCAACCGTCTCCGACTTGCCCCAGTTGCCGATGGGATAAGTCCACAGGGTAATGGACTCTTTGCCGTCGGTCTTGCCGCTGTCTGTCGAAGCGCTCTTCTTGCCCTGGCCGCAGCCGGCGAGAGCGCCGACAAGCATTGTCGCTGCCAAACCTGTTGCTAGAACTCTCTTAAATCTCATATAAAACCCCTCCTAAAATGTACGATCCCGGAGATTTTCTCTCCTTACTGTGGATCCCTACTCCAGCGCCCGGGCGAATGCCCTGGTGATCAGCTGCGGTCTTGTAATAATGGAGCCTACCACAACGGCAAATGCTCCCAGATCAATCACTCTTCTCGCCTTCTCCGGCGTGTTGATATTTCCCTCGGCAATCACCCGATGCCTGGCTTTGTCGATAATCGCCCTCAGGATATCGAAATCATTGGCCTCTATCTTATCTCCCCGGCTCTGGGGCGTATAACCCACCATGGTTGTCCCGATAAAGTCAAATCCGAGCGCATCGGCATGCATGGCTTCCTCAACAGTGGAGCAGTCCGCCATCCACAGCTGATCCGGATAATCCCGTTTTAGCTCAGTAAAGAAGTCATCCAGGCTCCTGCCGTCCGGCCGCAGAGCGCCGGTCGCGTCCAGAGCGATAATATCAGGCTTCACTTCCATTAATTCCTCCACCTCTTTCATGGTCGGAGTAATGTAGACCTGGCAGTCCGGATAATCCCGCTTGACAATGCCGATCACAGGCAGATCGACCGTAGACTGAATCTCTCTGATATCCTCCGCCGTATTGGCCCGGATCCCGGCCGCACCGCCTTCCTGCGCCGCGGCTGCCATGCGTCCCATAATGAAAGAGGAATGAAGCGGTTCATTCTCCAGAGCCTGACATGAGACAATGAGCTTACCCTTGAGTGCTTCCACTCGATTTCTCATTTGCTTCCCCTTTCCCTTCTGATAGGGAGATCATATCACTATATAAATGTATTTTCAATATATATTTTCTTTTTGGAAATTTTTTCTTTCATTTTTGTTTATAAAAGACCCGCGCCAGGCCGCAGGAAAAATCACAATCTGCCTTCCATCCGGCAGAGACGCAGGGCAGCCCGATCCGCAATCAGGACAACATCCCTGTGCAGCTGGAGAATCGAGGCCGGCAGCCGGGGTGTCACCGGGCCGAAGAATGCGTCCCTGACCGCCCGGGCCTTATCCTCTCCGCTGACAATCACCAGAATCTTTTTGGCCCGCAAAATGCTTCCGACCCCCATCGTAATTGCCCGCCTGGGCACATCCTCTCTGCGGGCAAAGAGACGGGCATTGGCATTGATCGTGCTCTCCGTCAGCTCAACCACGTGCGTCCCGTTCTCAAAGGCATCCCCCGGCTCATTGAAACCGATATGCCCATTGTGGCCCAGCCCGAGAAGCTGCAGGTCAACTCCTCCCAGGTCTTGAACCAGGCGATCGTAGTCCCTGCACTCTCTGTCTACATCCTCCGCCATCCCGTTGGGCACGTGCGTATGATTGACGTCGATATTGACCTTGTCAAAGAGATGCTCGTTCATAAAAAAACGGTAGCTGGCGGGGGAGCTGCCGTCCAGCCCCAGATATTCATCCAGATTTATTGTCTTTACTTCCGAGAAATCAATATCTCCCTTTCGATACCACTCCACCAGCTGCCGATAGGTCCCGATCGGAGAAGATCCCGTGGCCAGACCCAAAACCGCGTCCGGCTTTAAGATCACCTGTGCCGAAATCAGATTGGCCGCCTGCCGGCTCATCTGTCCTTCATCTTCTGCCTGATAGATTCTTACCATAGCTCCCCCTCTTCTTAAAACTCTGGTCTTGTCCTGTTTCATCATCTCCGAACACGCGCGGGTATTCCCCCCTCTCGCCCAGCCGGTCTAATAGAGCTTATTTACCACAGCATTTGCTGTCTTTTGACGATTTTCCCTGGCCTTCTTACCGTTCGCCTTAAAATAGCACTGATAGAGAATATCAATGATATGCAGCTGGCTTAATTTGGCTCCCATGGATCCCCCTTCCAGAGGCCCTTCCTTGGAGCCGCAGATTAAGACGCAGTCTGAGAACTCGGTCAGAGGGGATTTGAGGAAGCGGGTGATGGAAATAACCTTGGCCCCTGCCTCTTTTGCAATCTGCGCCACCTCGACAGTATCCTTGGTCGATCCGGAATAGGACACCACAAAGAGCAGGTCCTCTTCTGTCATCATAGAGGCCGCCATGGCCTGCAGGTGGGTATCCCCTGCGCACATCACCTTGGGCGTGACATGCAGGAACTTGTTGTTGGCCTCAATGGCCGCCGTCTTACTGTCGCCTACCCCGAAGAACATGATCTGTCTGGCCTCGGTCAACATTCTGACCGCCTGATCCACCTTTTCCTTATCCAGAAGCTGGTTGGTCTCGTTAATGGCCTCCAGATGGCTCTTCAATACCTGCTGGAAGATCGGCTCCTTGCCGTCCTCTTCTTCGCTTTCTTCCTCGCCCTTCTCATGTCCCATATTGATCGAGAGCCACATCTTAAACTCCTGGTAGCCCTTTGCCCCGATGGTACGACAGAAGCGATGCACCGAGGCGTCCGCCACATGGCACTCCTCCGCCAGCTCCGTAATCGACATGAAAAGAACCTTCTGGGCGTTTTTCTGCACATAGTCGGCAATTTTCTTCTCGGTTCTGGTCAATTGGTTATAAGAGAGCTGCATAGACAGCAACACATTCGGAATTGCCATAAAATCCTCCTAATCGCTTGTCCTATTGCCTTTTTACTGTTCTTTATCTCAACTTCCTGTTTTTATTTTAACTTCCTGTCCCAACTGATTATAGGTTGGCCGAAATTTATTTTCAACATTATTTTCATTCCACTGCATAAACTGTCTATAATTTTCAATAGCATCGGATCATAGGCTCTTCGCAGCTCGTCTGCAGCGCTATATCCTGGATCCTGCATCCCGGCAATTTCCCCTTGTCACTAATAAATCGTTTTGGCTGTCGGCAAATTCTTTCGACGATAAAAGGCAGAAAAAAACCAGCCCTTTGATTCGCAGCTGTATCTGTCGATCAAAGAGCCGGTCTTCTCTGTCGAAGTCTCTCCCCAGATTCGATTTCTGCCTCTTTCGCCAAGTGAATCAACGCAATTGTATTCCTGCCCCTTTCGCCAAGTGACTCAACGCAATTGAATTTCAGTTTCTTTCTCCGGGCGAATCAACGCAATTGAATTTCAGTCTCTCTCTCCGGGCGAATCAACGCAATTGAATCCCTGTCATCTCCTATGCGGGGATCAGCTGACGGTAGAGATCAAGGTAGGCCTGACTGGCGGTATCCCATGAGAAATCCCTGGTCATGGCATTCTGCTGAAGATCCCTCCATCCTTCTCTGTCATTGTGATAGACATCAAGGGCCCTCTCAATGGTCTTGACCATCCAGTAGCCGGAGAATTCCCGGAAGGAGAAGCCTGTGCCCTCATGGGTCACGACATTGTACGGCGTAACCGTATCCTTAAGTCCCCCTACCTCGCTGACGATCGGAAGTGTCCCGTAACGCATGGACATCATCTGCGACAGGCCGCAGGGCTCAAAGGCAGACGGCATGAGGAAGAGGTCACAGCCCGCGTAGATCTGTTGGGCAAGTTCCAGGTTGAAGGTGATATGGGCCGATACCTTATCCCTAAAGGTCTGGCCGAACCACCAGAAATCATGCTCGTAGGCAGGGTATCCGGTCCCCAGGACAACCATCTGCAGGTCATGTCGCAGGAGGTTGTTCAATTCACTGACCACCAGACCGAATCCCTTCTGGTCTGTCAATCTGGATACAATCCCGATCAGGGGCACATCCGAGCGGACCGGGAGACCCACACGCCTCTGGAGGTCCTCCTTGTCAAGGGCTTTGCCGGACAGGTCCTTCGCCGAGAAATGATGGGGGATGAGCGGGTCCGTCTCCGGGTTAAAGAGTTCTGTGTCTATCCCGTTGACAAGGCCGGATAGCTTGCCGGACTCCATCCGCATGATCTGGTCAAGCCCCTTGCCAAATTCCGGCCTCTGGATCTCCTGCGCGTAGGAGGGGGACACCGTTGTCACCCGGTCGGCATAGAGAACGCCTGCCTTCATCCAGTTCAGGCAGTTGTTCCAGCGGAGGATTCCGTCTGCATAACGGCGATAGCCCACGCCGAAGAGCTCCCCTAACATACTGCTGTCAAACTGGCCCTGGAATTCGATGTTATGAATGGTAAAGACCGTCCGAATTCCCTGATAGGCCTGAATCCAGTGATACTTCTCCTTGAGCAGAAAAGGGATCATGGCCGTGTGATAGTCGTGGACATGAAGCACATCCGGTATGAAATCGATCCGCTCCATGAGCTCGATGGCCGCCAGCTGGAAGAAGGCAAAGCGCTCGCCGTCATCTCCCTCTCCGTAGACCCTGCCCCGGAAGAAATACTGCTGATTGTCCAGGAAATAGAAGGTAACCCCCTCCCGGATCAGCTTTCTGATCCCAACATACTGATGGCGCCAGCCCACATCGGTATAGTAGTATCCCTCATAGGAGACCTGATCACCGAACCCTGCATCCACCAGGTCATAATAGGGAAGAACGACAATGACCTCATTCCCCTTTTTCGCCAGAGCCTTGGGAAGGGCTCCAATCACATCCCCCAGGCCACCCGTCTTGGCAAAAGGCGCCCCTTCCGCCGCTGCAAACATAATTTTCATTGAATAATATCTCCTGTGATCTCCTGTCCCTTGCCGATGACCAATAGGTTATCAGCGCTGCCGCGAAGCGTCACTCCCTCGGGGATCTGCACATTCTTATCGATAATCGCGTACTCTACCGTGGCCATCTTATGAATTTGCACCTTCGGGGAGACTACGGACCATCTGACGCTCGCGCTCTCGTCGACCAGGCAGTTACGTCCCACGACAGAGTGCTCGACTGCTCCTCTGATGATGGATCCAGAGGCAAACTGTGAATTCTTGATCCGTGAGTCCGCGTCGAAATAGGTCGCTTCCTCATTCTTGACCTTCGTGTAGATCTTCTGGTTCCCGTAGAAAAGAGCGTAGAACTTCTGCGGGTCAAGCATGTCCATATTGGCCTGGTAGTAGGCCTGAACCGAGTTGATATTGGCCAGATATCCCGAGTGTTCGAAGGCTAGTGCCCCCGCTTCTGACAAAAGATCCCGAAGGACAAAGCAGATCTTTCTCATCTGCTCTTTCTTCGCTTCCTCCTCCAGCTTCTCGATCAGCCAGGGGGTATCAACCACGTAGATATCCGCATTCATGGGGGCAATCTCCGGGGCATCGGAAAGGCTGATCTTGCCCGCTACCGTATCCGTATCGTCAATTTGCAGGATCTCGTTCATCTCGGAGATCTGCGTCTTGGGCAGCCTCTTATAGACCACAGTCACCTTGCCGCCACTGCCATTGTGGACATGGATGACCTGCTCCAGATTGATATTGCAGAGGATATCAAAGGGCATATAGATGGTCTGGTCAGACCCCGATGTCTTCAGGTACGTCAGGAGCTGACTGTAGTAATCCCTGTCTGCCATCCGGCAGTCCTCCTGGTCCTCAAGAAAGGAAGGAAAGTAATGGCTCAACAGGGTATTTAACCCCCAGACCCGTCCGGACCTGACATGGTCGAAGACCGAGCGGGTATTCCTCCCGCTGAAAATCGCATAGACGCTGCGAATCCCGGAATTGGCGATGCTTGACAGCTGAAAGTCGATCAGTCGGTACTTCCCGTCAAAGGGAAGCGTCGCCAGGGGTCTTTCCTTCGTCAGACCTCCCATATCCAGACAACCTGCTCCCACATTTCCTAAAATCGCTGTATACTTATCAATCTTCATCTGGCGCCCCCACTACTTCGTTATACCCGACAACTGCCACTTCTTCGCTGCCATCAATCACAACATTCTCACCAATGGTAGCGCCCTCGCCGACAATGGCCCGCGTCACATGGGCCCCGGCCTTAACGGTAGCTCCGCTCATGACGAAGCTGTCCCTGATCACCGCCCCTTCTTCCACCTTGACATTGGTTGACAGGATGGAATGTTCGACCTTGCCGGAGACGAAGCAGCCGTCGACGACAAGGGAATCGTTGACCGTCGCCTCGTCACTGATGAAGTTGGGCGGGGCAATGACATTCTTCGAGTAGATCTTCCAGGACCGGTCGCGGCTGTTCAATGCATTGTCCACGTCAATGTACTCCATATTGGCTTCCCAGAGAGACTCGATGGTTCCGACGTCTTTCCAGTAGCCGTGAAAATGATAGGTGTATACCGGTTCGCCGTGTTCCAGATAGGCGGGAATGACATTTTTGCCGAAATCAGACATGTCCACTTCATTTTTCTCGGCATTGACAAGCATGGTCTTTAATTTCTGCCAGTCAAAAATGTAGATTCCCATGGAAGCGTGCCTTGACTTGGGATGCTTGGGCTTCTCCTCAAATTCGACAATCCGATCATTGGCATCCGTGTTCATGATTCCAAAGCGGCTGGCCTCTTCCAGAGGCACATCGATGACCGCCACAGTCAGACTGGCATGCTTATCCTTGTGCTGTCTGAGCATGTCGTCATAGTCCATCTTGTAAATATGGTCGCCTGAGAGAATGAGGACATATTTGGGGTTGATGCTGTCAATATAATCCATATTCTGGTATATGGCATGGCTGGTCCCCAGGAACCAGCGATTCCCCTCCTTGGCGGAATAGGGCTGGAGGATGGTTGCACCGGTATCAATTCCGTCCAGGCCCCAGGAAGATCCGTTTCCAATATGGCTGTTTAAGATCAGGGGCTGGTACTGGGTGATCACACCGACATTCTTAATTCCGGAATTGGCGCAATTGGACAGGGCAAAGTCAATGATCCGATAGCGTCCCCCAAACTGTACCGCCGGTTTGGCGATGTTCTGCGTCAGCTTCCCCAGACGCGTCCCCTGCCCGCCGGCAAGAATTAGAGCCAACATTTCATTTTTCATGTAGATCCACCCCTTTTCTGATCACGGATACCATGATTGCTCTGTACTGATGTCTTTATTCTCTGTGAGTCTTCGGCTGCTTCACGCGGCGTTTCACCCTCCATACACTGGCGCCGAGCGCCGGCAGGGTGAAGCTGAGCGTGTTTGTATAGTCCTTCCAGCTCCCCTCCTGCGTCATAGTGTCAGGATTGTGCTCCTTCCACACACCGCCGAATTCCTCAAGCTCTGTATTGATGACCTCCTGATAGAGCCCGGCGACAGGAACCCCAATGGTGAAATTCTTTCGCTCCACCGGCGTCATATTGAAGACGCAGACCAAAAAATCTCCCTTATCCCCCTTGCGGATAAATGAGAGGACGCTCTCCGCCCGATTGTCCGCATCGATCACCTCCAAACCATCGTAGGAATCATCGATCTGCCAGAGGGCCTTGTGCTCTTTGTAGAAGGCATTGAGACGACTGGTGAAATACTGCATCTGCCGGTTCATGCGGTCGTCCAGATTGCCCCATTCCAGCTGATAATCGTATTTCCATTCCAGGAACTGACCGAATTCAGAGCCCATAAAGAGGAGCTTCTTCCCTGGATGGCAGATCTGGTAGGCGTACAGGTTTCGCAGTCCTGCGAATTGATTGTAGCGGTCTCCCCACATCTTATGCATCATGCTCTTCTTGCCATGAACCACCTCATCATGGGAAAACGGAAGGACGAAGTGTTCATTGAAGACATACATGAAGCTGAATGTCACCAGGTTGAAGTCGTACTGGCGGTAAATGGGATCCTCCTCATAGAACTTGAGAATATCGTTCATCCATCCCATGTTCCACTTGAAGTCAAAGCCCAGACCTCCCTCTTCAAAGGGCCTTGTAATCGGCGTAGCTGCCGTGGACTCCTCGGCGATCATCATAACGTCCGGGTGATAGAACTTAACGACCCCATTGAGCCGCTGCAGGAAGTTGTATCCCTCCATATTGCGGTTGCCCCCGTCCTGATTCGGCGTCCAGGGTCCCTCGTCGTAGTCCAGGTAGAGCATATTAGAGACCGCGTCCACGCGAAGCCCGTCGATATGATATTCCTCCAGCCAGAATAGAGCACTTGAGAGCAAAAAGGACTGCACCTGATTCTTGCCCAGATCGAAATTCAAAGCGCCCCAGCGATAATTGTGGGCCCGGTGATGATCCTGGTACTCAAAGGTCGGCGTCCCGTCGAAATAAGCCAGGGCGTCATCATTCTGCGTAAAATGTCCTGGCACCCAGTCCACGAGCACCCCGATATTATGCTGGTGACAGGCCTCGACAAAATCCTGAAAATCCTCCGGGCTTCCATAGGTATGCTCCAAAGCAAAATAACCCATGAGCTGATATCCCCAGCTCATTCCCAGTGGGTGTGCCATGAGGGGCAAGAACTCCACGTGAGTGTAGTGCATCTTCTCCAGATAGGGGATCAGTTCCTCCTTCAACTCCCGAAACGTGTAGGGAGTCCCGTCTTCTCTAAGCTTCCAGGAAGACGCGTGTACCTCATAGATATTGACCGGGCGCTTCTGAAATCCAAACCGCTTGCGCCGTCCCATCCAGGGACCATCCCTCCATTTTCTCTCTCTCTTCAGACGGACAATCGCGCCCGTCCCCGGCCTGGCTTCCAAATAGCTCGCGAAGGGATCCATCTTCTCAACGACCTGTCCTCCCTTTCTCTTCACCAGGTACTTATAGATCTGCCCCTCCCTGGGAAGATCGGAAGAAACCTCCCAGACTCCGATATGGTTCCTGACCATATCGATCGGATTCTGGAACCAGCCGGTAAAGTCTCCGATCAGCTGAACCTGCTCGGCGTGCGGAGCCCAGACGCGAAAAACGAACGCCCCCTCCCGGCTTTCATCCTGATGAAGCCCCAGGTAGTCCTGCAGGTGAAAATTCTCACCCAGCCCGAATGTGTACATTTCCTCTTCCAAACGCATACGATCACCTCACTTCTCGAATACGACCATGTAATCGTTAAATCTATTATATCACTTACTTGTGTTTATCTGAAAATTATTAATTTGTATTTACATTATTGAATTAACTTTCAGAAAGTGTCATAATAGTTAAATCAGCATTTTTTTAAAAACAATTTCCTGCCCCTCGCGTCGGCGAGGAAATCTGACATAGCAGATGTTTGATAAGCCGGGAATGCGGAAATAATAGAGGAGATGCAGATAGATGACATTTCATGAATACGGAACACAGAATGAGAAGGTAATCGTGCTCATCCATCCCTCCGCGGTCATGTGGGACTATTTTTCTTACCTGGTTCCCCTCCTTGAAAGGGACTTTCATCTGCTGATTCCTGCCCTGCCCGGATACGATGAGGCAAACCCGGATACGGACTACACGAGCGTGGAGGAGATCGCGTCGCAGATCGCCGGCTTTCTGTCCGCACGAAACATAGACCGCGTCGATCTCTTATACGGATGTTCCATGGGCGGAAGCATTGTCATCCGCATGTTGGCGGACCCTCTCATCGCGATAGAAAACGCGGTCATTGACGGAGGAATTACCCCCTATCAGCTCCCTCGGATTATCACTCGTCTCATTGCAGCCAGGGATTTTCTGATGATATCCATGGGGAAAATCGGCGGTCTGAAATTGCTGGAAAAGGTTTTCTCCACGGATGAATACAGCGCGGAGGATTTGAAATACATCGAGAAGACGCTTGGCTTTATGAGCTACCGGACGATCTGGCGGACCTTCGAGTCCTGCAACAATTACCGGATGCCGGATCCTGTGCCGGAAATCCCCGGGCATATGGAATACTGGTATGGGGACAAGGAACAAAAAGACCGCAAATGGGACATCCGATATATCAGGAAAAACTTCCCCCAGGCCAGGTTGGTTCGGATGAAGAATTGCGGACACGCCAGCATGGCCTCCCTTCACCCGGAGAAAATGACGGCCCTGTTCCGGAAATTGCTCCAATAAGATACCCTTTTGGCATTCTCTGATAAGATACTCTTTGGCATTCTCTGATCGCGCAGGAAAGGGTCTGTGAAGAAATGAAAGCTCATTTCCTCACAGACCCTTTTCAATTGAAGTAAATCAGGAAATCTCAAGCGTCTTTTTACGGTTGTCAAAGCAATAGCGCTTCTTACTGGCGCCCAGGCTCTCCAGGGCCACAAGTCCGGATCCCCCCTGACTGCTCTTGATCAGCATCTGATTTCCAATCTCCTCGTAGCTCTTGCAGGAGAACTCCGGCGCTGTCTTCTTCAGGCGGATCAGATCCCTGACCGCCGCGATCAGGTCCGCCTTGCGCGTAATCCGGTTCCAGTCAATGGCATTGACCGCGTCCGGAGCATTATAACTGTTCCTGGCCCTGGCGTAATCGCTGTCCGTGTACTCCCCGTTCTGACCCGTCGCCACAAGCTTGGTCCGCTGAAACTCCTGCCCCAGCTGCATGAAACAGAGGCCCTGCATGAGCAGATTCAGGGCATTGGCCAGGTAGACCCGCTTTTCCAGCTCCTCCTCGGACTCCCCCGGGTGCAGGAGGGTCAAAAGATCGTTCAGATTGTAATTGTCATGTGCCTCAATGTAGTTCAAGACCTGGTTGGGAGCGACATAGGATACGAAGGCCAGGCTGCCGAGCAGGGCCTTGCCGATCCTGTCTTCCTCTGCCTGCCCCGAGACAAAGCCCTTCTTGATCTGGTCATAGACCTCAGCCCCCTTGACCGCGTCTCGCTCATCGTCATTAAAGAAGGCGATCCGGGGCATGAAGTGGGCATTGCCCTTGGTGGCCTTGTACTGACCCGGCAGGCCGCGGCCCATATCCCAGCCCTCTCCATAGATGAGGATGCGGGGATCGATCCGATCCATGGCGGACCGAATGGCATTCATGGTATCGATATCGTGAAGTCCCATCAGGTCAAAGCGGAAACCGTCAACTCCAAATTCCCCGGCCCAATAGCTGAGGGAATCTATCATGTACTTCCGGTACATCTCCTTCTCACTGGCCGTCTCATTGCCGCATCCCGACCCGTCCTGGAAAGAGCCGTCATAGTTCATGCGGTAGTAGTAATTCGGCACCGAAAGCTGGAAGGGAGATCGGAAGGAAGAATAGGTGTGGTTGTAGACCACGTCCATGATGACCCCGATCCCGGCCTCGTGATAGGCCTGTATCATCCGCTTCATCTCCAGAATCGGTGCCAGCGGGTCCTTCTGATCCGCGGCGAACTGCCTGTCCGGCACATTGTAGTTCTCCGGGTCGTACCCCCAGTTATAATTGAGATTTCCGTCCGCGTCGTAGGTCTTGTGGTGGTCAAAAACGGGCTGCAGCTGGACATAGGAATAGCCCATCTGCCTGATATAATCGAAGGCAGTCACGTCTCCACAGGCGTTTCGCGTACCCGGCTGACAGGCTCCCAGAAAAGTCCCTCTTAACCCGGCCTCCAGTCCGGAGCTGGCGGACTTGGTGAAATCCCTCAGATGAAGCTCCACAATTACCGCAGAGCAGGGATTTTTCACCCGCCAGACGGCATTTGCCCCATGCTCCACCTTGAAATTCTCCGGAACCAGGTCCTGGGGCGCCGCAATCAGGCTCCTCTGATTGCCCAGGGTCAGGGCAATGCTGTATGGATCTCTCGTCTCCTGGTAGAAATCGTCCTCGTGGTAGACCCGGTAGACATAGGATGCTCCCCTTAAATCCTCCTCGATCGTCAGAGACCAGACTCCTCGCGTATTCTTCCTGTGATCAGTGAAATGAACCCTCTCCCCACGCTTCATGTCATAGACGCGGGCCCGCTCTTCTCCGGCGGCATATAAGACCAGTTCAACCCGGTGCGCCAGCGGAGACCAGAGGCGAAAGCAGGTCTCAGACGGATCGTAACGGTATCCCAGCCAGCCCTGAAAGCCCCAGCGGCGATCAAAATCCTGAATGTGAACCGCCATATCAAAGGCCGTCTGATCCGGATCCTTCAGATGAGGACTGGTCAGGGCCGCCTGCTTGGAGTAATACACCTGTCCGTCTCCTTCCACCAGCCAGATCTCGTTGGGAGCATCCCCGACAAAGCGCCTGACCTTATAGTCATTCGTCTGTTTCGACCAGTCGTCCGTCTTGACCAGCAGATTCACCAGGGTCATAAAGCGGCTGGCGGGAAAGCTGATCTGTCCATAGAGACCGAAGTCGTCTCTACCGGAGAAAGAGGCGTCCTGCCCCCAGTATCCGTCCAGCCATTTCCACATGCTATAATGACGCCCATCTCCATCCTTGCTGTGGAAATGAACCATCAGTTGGTTATCCATTCTCTCTCTCTTTCAAACATTTTCTCAGTAACACTCCGCCCGGCAGAGATCCTTTCCTCAGCCCTTCATCTCTTCTGACTTCTTCACCGCAGCCAGAATGCCGTCCATGACGAGGCCGCGAAAACCGCCCTCTTCCAAGGCCTTGAGTCCGGCTATCGTCGTCCCTCCCGGAGAGGTCACCTGGTCCTTGAGCTGTCCCGGCACAAGGCCGGTCTCCAAGACCATTTTGGCGGATCCCAGAACTGCCTGCGCCGCGAAGGTGTAGGCCTGAGACCTGGGCAGGCCTGACGCGACCCCTGCATCGGCCATAGCCTCAATCAGCATATAGATATAGGCCGGGGAAGATCCGCTCAGGCCGGTCACCGCGTCCATCAGGTTCTCCGGAACCACCTCCGCCCTTCCCAGGGCCTCAAAGAGCCTGACAGCAAGGGCCATATCTTCTTTTGACAGTTCCCTATTTGGGGTCAGCGCCGACATGGCCTCCCCGACCATGGCCGGCGTATTGGGCATGACGCGAACCAGGCGGACCGGGCGTCCAAAAGCGCCCTCTAAGGTCTTCAGGCTCTTCCCGGCGACAATGCTGATGATCAGCGTGTCTTCTGCAAGCGCGTCGCGGATCTGCAAAATGACCTCATCTAAGACCTTGGGCTTGACCGCCAGGACTAAAACCCGGCCGAAGGCCGCCGCCTGACAATTGTCCGCTGTTGTCTTCACACCGAAGTCTGCCGCCATCCGGTCTCGGCTGGACTGGCTGGGGGCGGAGACCATGATCTGATCCCCCAGAAAGAGCCCCTGACTGATAATGCCTCGAATGATGGCGGAGGCCATATTGCCCGCCCCGATAAAAGCGATCCTTTTGTCTTCCATACTTCTCTCCGATTCCTCATCCCGCCTGCGCCGCCGATTCTATCCCGCAAAGCTTATGATCTCTTAACTCCGACATCAGATTCTCATCCCGCCTGTGTCACTGATTCCATCTCCGCGTCTTGAGCGGGATAAGCCCTATTCTATCATGAAGTCGCTTGGCTCGCAGTTCTTCCTGCTCTTTCCCTCACACTTCCTCCGTCTCTTCCTCCGCTCCTCTGCGGATCTGCTCCATCCAGTCTTTCATCTGCTTCTCATAGCCCTGGTCTGACAGCTCATAGAATCGCTCTCCTACCAGGGAGTCCGGCAGATACTGCTGTCTGACATAGTGGTTGGGCCAGTCATGGGCGTATTTGTAGCCGATCCCATGCCCGAGCCTGGCGCTCCCCCCGTAATGGGCATCCCGCAGATGGCCCGGCACGGTCTCAGTCATTGTAGTCTTGACCGTCTTCATCGCCTTCATGATTCCGTTTACCGCGGAATTCGATTTGGGAGCGCAGGCCACATAGGCTGCTGCCTGGGCCAGGATAATCTGGCTCTCCGGCATGCCGATCCTCTCCACCTCCTGCGCCGCGCTGCTGGCGACCACCATGGCCATGGGATCCGCATTCCCCACATCCTCCGAGGCGCAGATACAGATCCGCCTCGCGATGAATTTGACGTCCTCTCCCGCATAGAGCATGCGGGCAAGATAATAGATCGCCGCATCGGGGTCGCTGCCCCGCATGGACTTGATGAAGGCGGAGATGGTGTCGTAGTGGCCGTCTCCCTTCTTGTCGTACTTGACCACCCGCCTCTGGATGCACTCGCTGGCCACCTCCAGACTAATGTGAATCTTGCCGTCCTCGGATCGGGGAGTCGTCAGGATCCCGAGTTCTATGGCCGTGAGAGCATTTCTGGCGTCTCCATTGGCCATATCCGCCAGAAAATCCAGCGCGTCCTCCGCGATTACGGCTCCATAGCTGCCCATCCCCTTTTCCCTGTCGCTGATCGCCCGAAGCAGGAGCTTGCGAATGTTCTCCTGAGAGAGGGGCTTGAGCTCAAAGATCACCGACCGGGAGAGCAGGGCTCCATTGACTTCAAAATAGGGATTCTCGGTCGTAGCCCCGATCAGGATGACTGTCCCGTCCTCCACATAGGGAAGGAGATAGTCCTGCTGCCCCTTGTTGAAGCGATGAATCTCATCAATAAAGAGGATGGTCTTTTTCCCATACATGCCAAGGGTATCTTTGGCTGCCTCAACGGCCTCCTGCATATCCTTTTTACCCGCTGTCGTGGCATTGATCTGCCGGAAATCTGCGGAGGTCGTATTGGCGATCACCCTGGCCAGAGTCGTCTTGCCTGTCCCCGGCGGGCCATAGAAGATGACTGACGACAGCTTATCCGCCTTGATGGCCCGGTAGAGAAGCTTGTCCTCGCCTATGATATGCTCCTGGCCAACGACCTCTTCCAGACAGGTCGGGCGCAGGCGGGAAGCCAGAGGAGACTCATGCTCCTGATTTTTATTTCTGGCATAGTCAAATAAATCCATATGGTCCTCTCAAATCCGCTTCCTCGCGGTCTTTCATTCCTTCTTTGGCGCAGGGGGGCTTGCATCCATCCTGGCCCTGCCCCTCCTGATCCTCTGCTCGATCCTGCCAATCACATAAAAATGATAGGCAAAGGCCGTAAAGAGACCGGCCGTAAGCCAGGCGGACGCGTCGCAGGCAGCCGCGAGCAGGTAAGAGCCCAGCCGCATGGAGACAGCCGCCGGAATGACTCTGGCCACCAGCTCTACCACGCCTCCCATCATCGGCAGAAAGCCGTAACCGCAGCCCTGCATGATGTTGCGGAAGATGAAGATCATGCCCAGGGGAATGTAACAGGACATGGAAAAGTAGATATAGGGTCTGGCAAATTCCATCAATTTCCCGGTATCTGTCCCCGCCGGGAAAAAGAGGCGCATGAGCGGATGAAGAAGGAGCAGGATCAGGATGGAGATCAGGGCCGCATAGGCGACGTCGATCTGCATGGCCGCTCTGACCCCGGACCGGATGCGGTCGGGACGAGCCGCCCCATAATTCTGTCCTCCGTAGGCAGCCATGGATTGTCCGAGCGCCGCGAAGCCCTGGGTCAGCAGGGTGGACATCTTACTGGCCGCCGTAAAGGCCGCCACGGCTGTCGGGCCGAAGGTATTGACCGCCGTCTGCAGGACCATGGTCCCCGACGCGGTGATGCCAAACTGCAGGGCCATGGGAACCCCGACTCGAATCTGGCGTATGGCCATGCCCCGGTCAAGTCTCCAAAAATCCCGATAAGGTCGCAGATCTGGCATTTTTCGCCCGATATATACAGCTGCGACAAGGGCTGCGATCACCTGGGAGATAACCGTGGCATAGGCCGCCCCCTCCGTTCCCATGCCCAAGCCCGGAATAAAAAGCAAATCGAGCACAATATTACAGCCGGCACCGATCATGAGAAAGACCAGGGGGAGCCTGGAATTGCCGACCGCAGTCAGGAGAGAAGAACCCAGGGTGTAGAGTACTATGCTGAAGAGGCCTGCACAGATGACAATGATATAGCGGTAGGCGTCATCATAGATCTCCGCCGGTGTGTTCATTACCAGCAGGATTCTATGCATAAAGAGGGTGGAGAAGAAGGTCAGGATCAGAATGACCCCAAAGCTCAGCATGAGGGCATTGGAGGCCGACCGCCTGGTCCCCTTCGGATCCATGGCCCCGAAATGCTGGGCTGTCAGGACGGTAAAGCCGGTTGTCAGCCCGGTAGCAAGCCCCTGGACCAGAAAGATGATCGTCCCGGTTGACCCGACTGCCGCCAGAGCATTTTCCCCCAGGAACCGGCCCACAATGACCGTGTCCACCAGGTTGTACAGCTGCATGAACATATTGCCCAGAAAAAGCGGCAAAGTAAAGCGGAGAATGACTGCCAGGGGTCTTCCCTCTGTCAAATGTACACTCGTCATCACAGTCCTTTCTTCGGCCCGGGCCCACTCCAAAGGCTCCCTCCGGCTGATATCTCATTTGATCCGATTACTTTCCCCGGGCTACGAAGAGGGTCCCCACCTTCTTCTCATCCATGATGTCATAGAGGGACTCCGGATGCGCCCCATTGGTCACTATGGTATCTATTCCATTGGCCGTAGCCAGTTCCGCCGCCTTGAGCTTGGTCTGCATACCTCCGGTTCCCCGTCGGCTTCCGGCGCCGCCGGCCAGGTCGTAGGTCTCTTTTGTGATCTCTTCGATGCGGGAGATCAGCCTGGCATTCCTGAAGAGGCGGGGATCCGCGTCATAAAATCCCTCAATATCTGACAGGATCACCAAAAGGTCTGCCTGGCAGAGGACGGAGACGACGGCAGACAGCATATCATTGTCTCCGAAGAGCTTCTCCTCCGACTCGATCTCCGTGTAGGAGACGGAGTCATTCTCATTGACAATGGGAATGATCCCCTGCTCCAAAAGGGCAAAGAAGGTGTTGGCCAGGTTCTCCCGCTTGACCTCCTGTTCGATGTCCTCCGCATTTAAGAGGATCTGAGCGACTGTCTTGTCGTACTCCCCGAAGAATTTATCATAGAGAAACATATTCTCGCACTGACCCACAGCGGCAGCCGCCTGTTTCATCCGCATCTGGCTCGGCTTCTCGGGCAGGTGCATCTTGTTGGCTCCCACGGCGATAGCCCCGGAGGAAACCAGGAGGACTTCATGCCCCATATTCTGAATGTCGGACAATACTCTCGCCAGATGATCCAGGGTCCGCAGATTGCTCTTTCCCATCTCATTGGTCAGAGTTGAGGTCCCCACCTTGACAACGATTCGCTTTCTCTTAATTCCCATGTCTGCTCCTCTTTGACTATTCTGATATCACTCAGGAGAGTTTGTCCATTATAGAATATTTTTGGCCCCTGTAACAGGGATCCGATCAAACTTTCCCAAATGATACATGAGGTCAAATCTTATGAAATCCAATCCCTCTCGCAGGGCGCCGCCCTGCCTGACCGCGGACCGGCCTTTCTGTTTGACTCAAGAAGCCACAAGGCGGCTGATCCCATACAGGACAAGCAGGTGCCCAGGGTAGAAGACATAGAAAAACCACTTGTGAAAAGGCCTCCTGCTCCCGGCCTGGCCATTGTAGGCAAAACGGAGCAAAAAGAGGGGGAGGAGGATGCCCGACAGATACATTTCACAGCGGATCGGCGCCCCGCCGACAATCTCAAAGAACCCCAGGAGAAAAGTATAGATGATGGTCATCTCAAAATAGGCTCTCCACATGCGAGATTTATCCTGATAATTGCGGACCAGCAAAAGGGGCATGATCACCCCGTATCCCGGCCAATCCCCCCAGATGCTAAGGAGCATACAGGCGCAGACCGCCAGTCGGCGGACCTGGGGGTTCTGGTCCTTCCTCTGGTCAAAACAGCAGGCCAGAAGGCCCAGAAAGAGGGTATATATGATACCGAAATTGGTCCCCAGAGGACTGCGAACATTGAAATAGAGGCAAAAGGGAATCCAGGAGATCAGAGCGAAAATCCCCATACGGGTCAGGTATTTCTTCAGATTCCGCGTGTGGATAAATCCCTCCGCTATGAAAAAGGCCATCGCCGGCCCTGTCAACCGCCCGATAAAATGCATGACCTGCCCCTGCCAGCTGCAGGATGGAACAAAGCGCCAGGCGATGTGATCAATGACCATGGCCAGGATCACCAGGTATTTAATTTGATTTCGATTGAGAGAAAGCGTTTTCATAGAGCTATTGTCCCACAGGCCCCCCGCCGAGGGCAAGCCAATATAAAAATCGGCTTCCCTGGCATCATGCACACAAACCTGATGCATGATGCCGGAAAACCGGCTTTGCTTTCTCATTTTCTTTTCTATATAGCAATAGAATACTCACAGAACTTGTATTCTGTCGTTCATAACTATGGAATACCCGCGGCGCGGGCATTCCATAGTAAAACGGCGTCCTGATCAGGCTCACTCCTTCTCTGCGGACAGCTGATCATCCTTCACTGCAATTTTGATGCTGTCTCCCATATCAATCTGTCCCTGCAGAATAATACGGGCAACCAGGGTCTCAACGGTCTTCTGAATATAGCGCTTTAAGGGACGGGCACCATAGGCTGGCTCATAACCATGGTCGATGATAAAGTCCCTGGCCTGGTCTGTCAGTACAACCTTGATCTGACGGTCATCCATACGGGCATTGAGCTCCGCGAGCTGCAAGTCTACAATCTTACCGATGTTGGACTTGGTCAGGGGCTTGAACATGATGATCTCATCCAGACGATTGATGAACTCCGGCCGGAAGTGCGTCTTGACCTGGTTCATAACCATCTCCTCCGCCTTAGGGCCGATCTCTCCGAACTCGTCAATGCCGTCCAGCAGATAGTCACTGCCCAGATTGGAGGTCATAATGATGATGGTGTTCTTGAAGTCCACCGTCCGGCCCTGGGAATCCGTGATACGCCCATCATCCAAAACCTGCAGGAGAATATTGAAAACATCCGGATGAGCCTTCTCCACCTCGTCGAAGAGGACAACGGAATAGGGCTTGCGGCGAACCGCCTCGGTCAGCTGGCCGCCCTCGTCATAGCCGACATATCCGGGAGGCGCTCCGATCAGGCGGGATACGGAATACTTCTCCATGTACTCGCTCATATCGAGACGGACAATATTCTTCTCATCGTCAAAGAGACTGGCGGCCAGGGTCTTGGCCAGCTCTGTCTTACCGACGCCGGTGGGTCCTAAGAAGAGGAAGGATCCGATGGGTCTGGACGGGTCCTTGATCCCCGCCCTGCTGCGGATGATGGCCTCAGTGACCAGTTGAACCGCCTGATCCTGACCCACTACCCTCTTGTGAAGCTCTTCGTCCAGATGCAGGGTCTTATTGCGCTCGCTCTCTCCCAGCTTGGCCACCGGAATCCCGGTCCAGCGGGAGACAATGCGGGCGATCTCATCCTCCGTCACAGCCTCGTGGACCATGCCCATATCCTTGCCTTCTATGTTGGCTTCTTCCGCTTTTAAGGATTCCTGCAGCTTGGGCAGCTTGCCGTACTGCAGCTCCGCCGCCTTGGACAGGTCGTAGGATGTCTTGGCCCGTTCGATTTCCTTCTTAGTCTCCTCGATCTCCTCACGGAGGGCAGAGACCTTGTCCAGGGCATTCTTCTCATTCTCCCACTGTGCCTTGCGGCTGTTGAGCTCCTCTTTTAAGTCTGCCAGCTCGCGGGTCAGCTTCTCCAGTCGCTCCTTAGAGAGGGAATCGGTCTCCTTCTTCAGAGCCTCCTCCTCAATCTGCATCTGCATCACCTTGCGGTTGATCTCGTCCAGATCCTCCGGCATGGAATCCATCTCTGTGCGAATCGAAGCACAGGCCTCATCGACCAGGTCAATTGCCTTATCCGGGAGAAAACGGTCTGTAATATAGCGGTTAGAGAGGGTCGCGGCGGAGACTAAGGCCGCGTCCTGAATCTTCACATGATGGAAGACCTCATAGCGGTCTTTGAGTCCGCGCAGGATTGATATGGTATCCTCCACCGTCGGCTCATCCACCATAACCGGCTGAAACCGCCTTGCCAGGGCCTGATCCTTCTCAATATACTCCCGGTACTCATCTAATGTGGTCGCCCCGATGCAGTGAAGTTCTCCTCTGGCCAGCATGGGCTTTAACATATTGCCGGCGTCCAGAGCTCCGTCTGTCTTTCCGGCGCCCACAATGGTGTGGAGTTCGTCAATGAACATAAGGATCTGTCCCTCTGACTTCTTAACGGAGTCGAGGACAGCCTTGAGACGTTCCTCGAACTCGCCCCGATACTTGGCTCCGGCCACCAGAGCCCCCATATCCAGGGCGAAGATCTTCTTGTCTTTCAAGGTATCCGGCACATCTCCCCTGGCGATACGCTGGGCCAAGCCCTCGACCACGGCGGTCTTGCCAACGCCGGGATCGCCGATTAAGACGGGGTTGTTCTTGGACTTGCGGGAGAGAATCCGAATCACGTTGCGGATCTCCTCATCCCTTCCGATGATGGGGTCCGCCTTCTGCTCCTTGGCTCTGGCCACCATCTCATGACCGTACTTGTCCAGGGCCTCATAGGTGTCCTCTGGATTGTCACTGGTGACCCGGACATTGCCTCTCACCTGAGAGAGGGCCGTCAAAAAACGCTCCCTGGTCAGCCCGTACTCGCTCATCAGAGCCTTCATGCCCCTGCTGGCGAAGCGCATCATCGACAGGAAGAGGTGCTCCACGGAGACGTACTCATCTCCCATGGCCTTCGCCTCATCCTCCGCGTGATTCAAGGCGTCGTTGAGCGCCTGTGAGAAATAGCGCTGACCGGCCCCTGAGACCTTGGGCAGAGCATTGAGCTTGGACAGGGCATTTTCTGTAAAATGCTGCCCATTGATCTCCATCTTCTCCAGAAGCTTGGGGATCAGTCCGTCCTCCTGCTGCAGGAGAGCGACCAGAAGGTGCTCGTCGTCAATGGTCTGATTGCCGTAATCAGCCGCCAGCTTCTCTGTATTCTGTACTGCCTCGATGGACTTCTGTGTGAATTTTTGAATGTTCATAGGTCCACCTCCTTTTTCTCTTAGATTCGTGACAATGGAATATCCGCAAGGCGCGGATTCCATTGTCTGCTTTCCCGAAAAAATCTTCTGTGAGTTCTCACATCCTCTTTTCGTTTCACAGGTATGTTATAACACCAAAATTAGCACTCGTCAAGTTCGAGTGCTAACAATTTTTATCTTTCTTTTTCTTCCCCCATTTTTCGTTTTTTGTTTTTTGTTTTCTTTTCCCCTAATCCGTCCTGATTCTCCCTAATTCTTCTTAATTCTCAATTCGTCTTAATCCCATTAATCCAGATACTCCATCTTCTTCTCTACCTGAATCTGGGGGGCTACCAGGCTCTCAAAGCGATCGGCGCAGGAGGCGTCTCCGATCACACTCCCATAGTGACTCGGGATGACAATATCGGGTGCAATGGCATTGGCCAGTTCCGCCGCCTGCTCAGGGTCACAGGTGTATTTACCCCCGCATGGAATCAGGGCGATATCGCAGACCACGGACTTGGCCTCAGCCGTCGCGTCCGTGTCCCCGGCGACATAGACCTTTTTCTTCCCGTCATCGATCAGATACCCCAGCCAGCCCTTTTCTCTCGGGTGAAAATCTCTCCCGATCGTATAGGCTAAAATGCCGGCGATCCCTATCCCCTCCCAGTCCATCTCCTGGCCCGGCCTCAGATAACGGGTCTTCCCCCGCAGATCCGCCCTTCCCACTGAGATCATCTCTTCCATGCTCTCCGGGAATACATAGCGCGTTTCCTCTGTCGCCAGCTTGTCGATATCCTCTGGGGAGTAGTGATCATAGTGCTCATGGGTGATCAGAATCAGATCCGCGTCATGAGAAGCCTCCCTGATCTGATAGGGATCCAGATAGACTACTTTGCCGCAGACTTCCATCCGAACAGCCGCGTGTGTGATCAGACGGATGTTGGAGCTGTCCGTGAGGTCACCGGTGAATCCCATCTCTTCAAGGAGTTCAGCCGCCTTTTCCCTGGCCTCCTCGGCCACGAAAATACTGACAGGGTGGAAATCCCCTGCCCCCATGTAAATCCCCATCAGCTGATTGGCTCCGTCCTCGTGCTTGTAGGCGCATATCCCCTGGCTCTTTAAGGCGGCAATAGCCCGGTCCGCCTCAAATTCGTTCGTGAGAGTCAAAAGGCAGACTCCGATTCCATCCTCTTTGTGCTCACGCCCGAAAATACTCATATTCTTCCCATCCTCTCATCGATTTCATGACCACAGGGCATCAGCAGCGCTTACAGCCTGCGGCCCATGTCAACTTCATGTCAACAAAATGCCTGCTCAGCGAGGCCCCCTTCGAACCGGTTTAATGCAACAGCGCAAAATAGAGAATCACCGCGAACCCCAGCACGATACGGTACATGCCGAAAGGCTTAAAATCGTGCTTGCGGATGTAGTCCATCAGGAAGCGGATGATCACAAGGGATACAAAGAAGGCGACAAGCATCCCCGTCAAAAGAATGGCCGCTTCCATGCCGCTGAAGTAAGCTCCCCCCACAAAATACTTGACAATCTTCAGAAGGCTGGCCCCCAGCATCACCGGAATCGCCAGAATAAAGGTGAATTCCGCGGCAATCTTGCGGGAGACGCCAATGGAGAGGGCGCCGACGATGGTTGCTCCGGATCTGGATGTTCCCGGGAAGACAGCTGCCAGGAGCTGAAAGATCCCGATGATCAGGGCATCCTTCATGGTCAGCTCTTCCAGGCTTGTCACAAGAGGCTGTCTGTCGGCATTTCTCTTCTCCACCAAAAGGAAGACAAGGCCGACTAAAATCAGCATAATCGAAACCACCCACCAGTTGTAGAGATGCTCATCTAACCAGTCGTCCAGGACAAGCCCCACGACAGCCGCCGGGATACAGGCCGCTATGACCTTGATCCAGAGGGCAATGGTCTTGCGGCTGACATAGTGCCTTCCCGTTTTTTTCGACCTTCGAACCGGCCAGATCGTCTTCCAATAGAGGAGGATGACCGCAAGAATAGCGCCGAACTGAATGACAACCAGAAACATCTTCCAGAATTCATTCGAGACATCCAGCTTGACGAATTCATTCAGCAGAATCATGTGACCTGTGGAGGATACCGGGAGCCACTCTGTCACTCCCTCCACAATGCCAAAGAGAATGGCCTTGAGAATCTGAAACATACACTCCTCCTCTTCCTGATAGCTTGCTTAACTTTCCTGTTTCCCTATGTAAACCTGTTTCCCTATATAAACCTCTATAAGTTAGTTGCGTTCAATAGCTGCCTGTATTTTCGCTCCATCCCGTTCGGGATCATTCTTCACGGGGCAGTGCTGTCCGCTTCCAAAGGTTCCCCGGTCGAATCAGGCACCTTTGTCGTGGGATCTTCCGGAGAAATGACCCTGGCATGCTCCTGGCCCTCTCCCCGGCGGAATTCCGCGTCTCTTCTCTCGCGGAAATGCCTCAGCCGAACCAGGATCGACTCTCGATAGACAAAATCGGAAATCGCCGCAAAGGGAATTGCCAAAAGGATTCCAATCACGCCGAAGGCCTTGCCTCCCACGATAATGCAGATCAAAATCCAAATGCCCGCCACTCCTAAGGTGTTGCCAAAGAGACGGGGCTTAATCACGTATCCGTCGATGGTCTGCAGGATAATCGTAAAGATCAGGAACCAAAGGGCATGCCAGGGATTGATCAGAAGCAGGATCAGAGATCCGATGGCCCCGCCCAGAATCGGTCCGAAGGTCGGAGCCAGATTCGTCACGCCGACAACAAGAGATAGAAGCACGGCATAGGGCATCTGCATGATCATCATAAAAATGAAGTTGGCAAACGCGACGATCAGACCGTCTAAGATCGTACCTCCAATATAGCGGATCAGGATCCGATCCGACCTCTTGGCAAAATCTCTCAGCTCCCGGTAACGCTGCCGGCTCAAAAGCAATCCCATCAGCTGGCGCAGGCCCCCCATCCACCGCTCCATGTCCATCAGAAAATAGATGGCCATGATAATACCGATCACCCAGTCGAAAACGCCGACGCCGATATTAGTAACAAAATGCAGAAGCTGACTGGGCTGACTGGGAAGAAGATTGGTCAGGCCGTCCAGACCTTCCTTGATCATGTCTGACAGATTACTGACATCACGCCCGTTTTGCCTTAAGGCATCCACAGCCAGAGCAATCAGCTTCTGCAGACTTGCGATGTAATCCCCCGCGTTCTGAAGGAAGCGCACCACAGACCCGATCAATTGCGGAATCAGGGCAATCATTAAAAGCACGATCAGAAGCAATACCACAAGTATGGTTGCCGTCACCGAGAAGACATGCCGGGTCTTGGGCCTGAAATGCTTCATCCGCGAGAAGACCTTCCGCTCAAATACGTTGACCAGCGGATGCAGTACGTAAGCAATCACAAGTCCCAGAAGGACGGGACGGGTGACCGCGGCGACGGTACTGATCGCCCCCGCAAGCACATTGAGATGAGACAGGGCCAGATAAATGAGGATTGCTGTCCCTAATCCCAGGGCAATCTGCACCCAGGTCTGTTTGTAAAAGTTTTTACTGATTTTCATCCTTCAACCACTCGATTCATTACTTCAGCATAGACTGGATCACCCTGAGATTCCCCTTAAAAAGCTTATAGTATGCTGTACCCTGCTCATCATCAAAACGCTTGACAAATTCCCTGTGAAGGTCCGCAAGATGGTCTGCGTCCGCCTGACGCAAAAGCTTGCAGATCTCGGGGCGGTCCGTCTGCGGCAGCTCATTCACCCGCAGAAAGATTTCCACATAGTTTCGCAGCCTGCCGTTTGCATTGGCCAGATATGCCCTGTCCGCTTCCGTCTTCCAATCCGCCTGATTCTGCAGCTGCTCAAAGACCCGATTGCCCGGATTTTCTCCCAGGAGATGATTGAGGCTCTGGCGAAAATCCGCCTCTTTTGAAATCGGAATGGATTTGCTCAGTCCCTTGACTGCCTGAAGTTCTCTTGCACCCGGCAGTGAGCGCCCGGCCTCTTTTTCTCCTTTTGACGAGGCCAGCTGCTGCGGTCTGTCCTTGGTCCCGGCCCCGGCAGGGGCCTGACCTCTTCCTGTCCTTGATCCCGCCCGTGCGGGGGTCCGGCTTGTCCCTGTCCTTGATTTCGTCCGCCCCGAATCCTGACCTGGCCCGGTCTTTGATCCCGTCCGCGCAAAGCTCTGACCTGAACTGGATCTCTCCTTTCCCTGCACACTTTTTCTGGTTTGCGCAGAAGTTTGACCCGACCCGGCCCTCGATCTAGTCCGACCAGGGGCCTGACCGGAACCGGCCCTCGATCCCGTTCGCCCGGAGCCTTGACCTGACGGCTCCGCAGATCGCGTCTCACTTCTCTTTTCCGCCGCAGGCTCTTGCGTCCTGACTGCCTGGTCCTGACCGGTCACCTTCTTAAAGATCTTTAAAACGACGCTCTCCTTCGCGACCGGCTGAGGGCTCGCCTTTTTCTCCATCTTCGTCTGTATCGGCTGGCGCTTGATCTGGATCCCTCTCTCCTGCCAGAAACAGGAGACCGGATCATAGCCCTTGTCATTGGAAATAATCACATAGTGACAATCCCTCTTAGAAGCGATCATGTAGCCCAGATAAGAGACCAGTTGAAAATCAAGGGCATTGGTTCCCTTATGACATCCGATCGCCTCAAACTCACATCCCTTGGCCGCAAAATCCGCCATACGCTCCCAGGACAATTTGGGACTGTTGTCTGTATAGAAGGCCACCACCTTATCTCTGGGTTGGATCTCCGCGATCGCGTCCACCCAGATTTCATTCACATTTTCTGTATCGACCAGGTATATGGTCTGTGTTTTCATCAATATTCAAGTACCTTTCCGGAATTATTCTCACTGTTAAAACGCGTCCGAACACATAAATCGGCTTTATTTTAACACAAATACTTCCCATAAAAATACGCAAAGGCCAACCGCCATCTCTCCCACCCCGCACTTCCATAAAAATCCCGAAATACAGCTGCGGTCTGCGACAGTCAGCCTGATGATTATTTCTTATCGCGAGCGCGGCGGATCAGGACGCCCCATATCAATCCCCCGGCCAGAAGCGCCCCGAAAGCGCCTCCAAGAATCAGATATTGACTGGTCGGCAGCGTCTTTTTCAACCCTGCCTTTCCCTGTGATCCCCGGCCCAAAAACGCATCCTCTTTCTTCAAATCCGATTGCCCGGCGGCTGACATCAGACCATCTGTATTGGCCTCTTCCTTTCCTGTCAGATCATCCGCCCGCTGCCCCCTTTCTTCTCCCTCTTTTCCCTTCCCGCGTGTCAGATCCGTCAGTCTCTCCAGGATATTCTTTTTCTCCACATGAATGCCGCGATAGACCTTTTCGCTTTGATTTCCCGCCGCGTCTTCTGCCTCCAATCGGATTTCCTCATAGCTTCCTCTCGCAAGGTCTAAGAAATAGCGATTTCCCTCAATCCGCAGGGGGGCCTCATTCTTATCTAGGAAACAGCGAACCTTGCTGACCTCCTGATTATCCCGGATCACAAGCTCCACTGTGTATTGATCCGAATCCACGCGGAGTCCGTCCTCCAGGGACAAGGCATAAATTACCGGTTTCGTCCGATCCAGGCGAAAGCGCAAGCCCTCCTTTTCTCCGAATCGGCCCTGGTTACCCGAAACGTCTCTGGTCATCACCTCTATTTCATAGAGCCCGTCCGTCTCAAACAGATTCCTGGGAATTTGGTAAATATGCCTCCAGAATCCGTTCTCGTCCTGATCCGAATCCAGCCGGTAGTCCTCCGGCCGCAGGAGACGGCTGATCCCATCCTGCCGCAGAAGCAGTCTGGGAAATCCTGTCTCCATCGCGTCAAGATTATCCTCGCGGAGCAAAAAATCCGGGAGATGACGAAGGGTCTGATCAAAGAGCTCTCTTGCGTCCCCCTCGAGCTGAAAGGCGGATCCCCGCCGATTGACCAGAAAGCTGCGGGACAGATGACTCCGGTTTCCTGCCGCATCTCTTGCGCTGACTTCGATGGAATATCTTCCATCTTCCGAAAAAATATGCTCCGGAAAGAGGAGTTCTCCCTCTGACGTCTGTTGAACCTCCCGGCTCAGATCGCTTCTTTTCTCCCTGGTCTGGCGCACCAGGCGCAGCCGCGTGGCCCTGGGGTCAGGATGCGCGTCCTCCACCCGAATTCTTCCGCTGACTTTTCCCCGATGGCTTCCCTCGGACAGGCCTTCCAGCTGGAAGGTCGGTTTGGTCTGATCAATGATAAAGGTCTCTGAGACCAGCCGGCTCTCATGCCCTGCCAGATCTCTTCCCGTCAGCTCCAGCCGGTGGCGTCCATCCCCGCCCACCCGGATTTTCCCTCTACTTTCCTCTCCCTCTCCTTTCCACTCGACAGGCAATGGTTTTTTATCTAAAGTCACTTCCAGGTGTTCCCGGTCGAGATTAGCGTCCCTGGCAAGGAGATGGAATTCAACCGGCCCGGCATAGATTGCCTTTTTCTCTCCCCGGAGACTGACCGCAAGCTCCGGCTCCCGGAAGTCCAGTTCATACTCCTCGTTTTTGAGAATCTTCTGTCCCGTGATCAACTCAATCTCTGCTGCCAGACGAACACGATCTTCTTCCCCGGCGCCCTCGATCTCAATCTCACTGTCTCCCTTATAAACAGATCCCTCTTCGCTCTCCTCCCTGTCAAACCGCGCAAGCTCTCCCTTTTTAATCTCAAGTTTCTCTCCCGATTCCTGTCCCTCTTTCTGTCTTCCCGTCAGAGACTGAAGACTCCAGGAAATTCTTCGGATGGGGATCTGCTCGCTCTTAACCTCAAGCTTCACATGAAATTTTTCTGCATAGATTTTTCTGCCGTCCGCAATCTGCACTGCTTCCACCTCAGGACTCATCCGCAGATCTACCATGCGGTTTAAGGCCCCCTCCTCAATCGGAAAGGGAATCATTGGCCTTCCCATTGAAAGCACTGTCACAAGCCCCAGTATCAACATCTTTCTCATATCTTTCCCCCTCTTTCTCTCTCAAGCAAGTCCAGCACCTGTCTGCTGTCCTCAAGCACCTTTGTCACAAATGGATTCCCTGACCTCATGGCTCGAATGTTCTCAGCCAGGCGGCCCAATACCTGCTCATATTCCTCTTCTGACACCCCGTCCTCCAGGAAATGCCCTCTCTGACGGTAGAGGCTCTCTAAGACCTCCTGCCTCCCCCGGGATCGAATCAGGTCATTCTCCGCCTTATCCAGGCTGTTCTCGTATTCCTTCAGCCGAAGAAAATGCGCCCGATACAAACCCTTCTCCCTCCCCTCACGGGTCCACTTCGCGATCTCGCGATGGAAATGGATCAGAGCCAGGTGTTCTTCCAGATCCTTCTTCACCTCCCCCCTGCTCTCCCAAAGATCAGGCAAGGACGCGCCCTGCCGTTCTGCTCTGTTTTCATGTGTCCCCTCTCCCTGCGCAGGTTGATCCATGCTCTCGCGCAGGGCCTCTTCTCCCTGTACATGCTGATCTCCGCTCCTGCGCAAGGCCTCCTCTCCCCTCTCAAGCCACTCTCCGGCTGCCTGCATCCGGGCCTCCTGCCCGATTTGATCCCCAGATGCATCTATCCCGTAGTAATACCAGTAGAGCTTCCCCAGCTGCAGACAGATCGCGGCGTAAGTCAGAGGCTCCTCTCTGGCGAGTCTCTTTGAAGGTTCGCTTGCCAGAAGCTCCAGTAAGTCCTTTTCCTCTTCCTGGCTGAAAACCAGGTCTTCCTTATCCCGGCGAAGCATTGTCTCCAGCCTTGCTCCCATACTTTTCGCCTGATTTTGACTTGTTTTGTCGCCTCTCCACAGAGCAGGCAGAACTGTGCAAAAACACAGCACTGTCAACAGCAGGATTCCCGCGGGCAAAAGAAAAGTCCTCTTTTTAACGCGTCCTTGGCCCGAAGGCAGATTTCCTGTCGCGGATAATTTTGTCAGCGCGGCTTCCAGTTCTCCTGCCGTCTGAAAGCGATCCTCCGGCCTCTTCTTGCAGCAGCTCTCAATCACTTGCCTCAGCCCATCTCTTCGACTGCCCTTATCATCGGGCAGATAGTCAAACATCTCCTTCAGGCAGACGCCCAGGGCATAGAGATCACTGCGCTCATCAAAGCTGCCTTCAAATTGTTCCGGCGCCGCGTAAGCCGGACTTCCCAGAGAAGACTCTTGATCCGGCAGACCTGAAAGAGATGTCAGCGTTCCAAAATCAATCAGCTTTAACCTGCCATTCGGGCAGATCATCACATTGGCGGGCTTTAAATCCCGATAAATCAGGGGAGGCTTCCTCCCGTGCAAATAGATTAAAATACGCGTCAGCTCTACTCCCCAGTCAAGCAGCTGATCCGCCGACAGTCCCCCGGGCCGGATCTGATCCATATAAGATCTCAGTGACTGTCCCTCCACAAGCTCCATCACAAGGCAGACGGTATCCGCCCCCTCCAACAGATCTACAAGATGCGGCAGACAAGGGTGATCCAAGTCCCGCAGAGCCATCAGTTCTCCGTAGCCTGACTGCAAACGGTTCTTGGGAATGCACTTGATCGCTCTTTGGATTCCTATATTCTCCTGGATTGCCAGATAAACCCGGGAGCCTGCGCCACGACCAAGCTCCCCCATAATGCGATATTTCGATGCGAGAAGGGCACCCTCTGCCAGAAAGGCGGGAGAAATCGATGTGTTCATAGATAATATCGTTACGAAATGAAAGAATTGAAAAACAGATGTGCCTTACATACGAATTGCGTAAAGAGACAGTTATGTGCAGCAAGAAAATAAGAAGATACAGTACTTTTTCTCTGTACTTTTATCAAAGTATAGTCTTCCCCCTTTCCTTCTTCCATTGGCAGAAGTCACAGGATTTACGGCAAATCTTCTACACGCCCGTCTATATACAAGTTTTCCTGCAAACGCAATCCCATAGAATCCATGCATCCGAATGCATATTTCGTAAGAATACCATTGTCATACGCCCGCAGTCATTCCCATTCTGATTTACACATACATTATTTTTCCCTTTTAGAATTTCGTTTTCTCTATCACTTCCGGATAACCATACTCCCTTAAAACCGCCCTGACCGTCTCCATTTCACACCGAGCGAAAAAGACAGATAAAGGCCGCCCATTCATATGAATGAAGCGGCCAGGAACTAACGCCATATTTCTTTCAGATCCAGTGTTTCCTTTCTGATTATTTCCGGATAGCCAAACTGAGCCAGTACCTCCTCAATGTCTTCTATATTTTCCCCAAAAGGCAGAAATATCGTTTTCTTTTTCGTTTTCTTTTCTCTGAAAATAAGAAAATTTCTGGTCCGATATATTTTTTTAATTTCATCTTTGGTGAGGCTGTATCTATTTTCATGAATTGAGTCCTGTGAGATTTCAACGTGAATTTCTTCTGGGAGCATGCGCTGAACCGCTTTTTTCCACAGCTTCTTTACTATGAAACGTACCAAAAAAAACCACGCATATCGGACAAACACGCAAATAAAAAGCACCTTAAAGATCAATGCAATCCGTAAACCCATAATCAATTTCACTTTATCTAGATCTAGAAAAAAAGGCGCTCCTATCGTAATTATAAAACAGACCCAGATATAAGCCCTCTTTAAAAAGCTCCAATGCGCCCATTGGTCAGGCAAAAGTTCAAAAAGGACTTTCTTGTCACAATCTGTTGGATGAAGTGTATACTGCATTTTGGGACTGATCTCCTATTGCTTAAATTTTCAGAGGTGTTTTCTGCCGGATCATGGAAGGACTTTCTGCACAACAGAGGGTACTATCACCGAAAGCGATACAGGTGTCAAAACACCACTGCCAAATAATGCAACTAATAGCAATGCAAATAGTTCTCTCTTGAGATCTTGATTGAAACCGCTATAATTCCACTTTTGACCGAAACCGCGATCCCTGCAATTTCATTCTCGCAGCTTTCTTCCATCTTTCCTGGGGAATCAAATTTTACATGAATAACCTTTTCTCCATTCGATGTATCTTCTGCTAGAACTTCTATTTCAGTAGACAACTCGATTTTAGCTGACACATCCTCATATTCCAATAGCTGTATTTCCTTAGATCATACCATCTTTAAAATCAAAAATATCCAGCGAACGCGATTTCAAATTTTCGATAAGCACAAAAATATTATGTCTGATTTACCGGATGAGTATAATTTCCGTTATCGGCAAAATCTCAATATTATTCAATTGTTAAATCTTAATATTTTGCCGATAACGTGCTATACTATCCCTGTGTAGAAGGTGAGGGTTCACTATGAAGTATATTTCTGTCGCGGAAGCGGCAAAAAAGTGGGGCGTTTCCGAACGCAGCGTGCGCTGGTACTGTGCCGAAGGAAAAATCGACGATGCATTCCTGACCGGCAAGACATGGAACATACCCGAAACCGCGGGGAAGCCCGACCGCATTAATAAGAAAACCAACACGCCAAAGACACTTCTTGAGGTGCTGAAAGCCGAGAAAGCGGCAAAACTGCACGGCGGTATTTATCATAAAATCCAGATCGATCTGACCTATAACTCCAATCACATTGAGGGCAGTCGCCTCACCCACGATCAGACGCGCTATATCTTCGAGACGAACACCCTCGGCGTATCGGATGGGACGGTCAAAGTTGACGATGTGGTCGAGACCGCCAGCCATTTCAAGTGCATTGATATGGTTATCGACAGCGCAAATCATGTACTGAGCGAGGCGTTCATCAAGCAGCTGCACACCGTTCTGAAAAGCGGAACTTCCGATGCCCGCCTCGATTGGTTTGCCGTCGGAGACTACAAGAAACTGCCCAATGAGGTCGGCGGTATGGATACAACTGCGCCTGAGAATGTCGGTGCTGAGATGAAGAAGCTGCTTGCCGAATATAACTCCATTGAAAATAAGACCTTTGATGATCTGTTGGATTTCCACTATCGCTTTGAGCGCATCCACCCGTTTCAGGACGGGAACGGCAGAGTCGGGCGTCTGCTCCTTTTCAAAGAATGTCTGCGGAACAATATCGTGCCGTTTATCATTGAAGACGACATCAAGATGTTTTACTACCGCGGCTTGAAGGAGTGGCAGAACGAGCGCGGCTACCTGCGTGATACCTGTCTGTCTGCACAGGACAGGTTCAAGAAGTATTTGGACTATTTCCGAGTACCATATAACAAATAAGCGTCTTCAGCACAGAAATCTCCTTGATCTCCTGCAGTTCTCTCTGCAGAGCTCCCCTCTCTAATCCTCCTCCTGGAAAAAGGTTTTTCTATGAATACTCTGTACCGTTGTCCAGCTGACAATACTGCCAATGCTTAAAGCCAGAAGAAGCAGGACACACTGCATTCCCTGTGTCCTTGCCAGGGGCATATTCCCGACCAGGATGGAGGCGATCATATAGTGAAAAAGATCACCTGGAATCAGAGGAATCAGCGCAGGATATGTGAAAAAAGCCACCGGGACATGTTTTGCTTTGGCCAGGATAGACCCATAGAGAGAGGCTACAAAAGAAGCCAGCAAAACCGTAACAAAAGGATTCCCCGTCAAGGCGATCAGAACCAGATAGGCAAGTCTTGTCACAAGTCCCCCCATGCCGGCCAGGATCAGTTTTTCTCTCTCATGAATCTCAAAAGCGACGCCGAATCCAAAAGAGGCCAAAAAAGACAGTATTAGAATAATGATCGAATTTACCATGCCTTCGCTCCTCCCATCAGAATCACTCCCAGAAATGTCCCTGCTGCCAGAGACGCGCTCTCCAGGAACACATTTAAAAGCTGCATGACGCCATTGAACTCATTGCCGCAGATTAGATTGCGAAAGGCATTGATCAGGGGAATTCCCGGAATCATCAAAAGGCTGACCGAAATCAGGGTCCACTGGGTGTCAGACATCAATCCCAGTCTCACTAAAATGAAAGCCAGAACCGTCACAGCGAACATACTGATCACATTGTTGATCATCTGCACCGTCCGAAGCCGGGCAAGTCCCTGATTGATCCAGAAGAGGGCAAAGGATACGACAGCTGTTCCGAGCACATCCGAAAGTCCCCCTCCCAGAATCAGGCAGATACTGCAGATGGCCAGGACCTGACACAGGGCTATGGTCATTTTCTTATACTGCCTTACCTGGCGGCTCTTTCGCAGGCGCCCCCACAGCTCCTGGGGCGCAGGCGTCTGACTACAGATTTCAGAAGAAATCTCATTCAGCACCTTCAGCTTCTCCAGATGAATGCTGATCTCAGGAATATCCATCTGCTTCATATATGTCTTCCCCTGACGATCACTGAAACAGATGCTGACATGCTGATGGGTAATGGCCATGCTCATCCCCTTCAGATGGTAGGCTTCTGCCGTCTTTTCCAGGGCAATTTCCACATGCTCAATGGTCGCCCCGCAGGCCACCATGTCTCTGGCCAGTCTGGTCAGGTAATTTAAGATATCTTCCATCATAGGGCCAATTCCTTTCATCCTCCTGTCCCATTCGCTGTCTTTTCATGGAACGCATTATAGCATAGACACATGCTCTTTCTGCCGGAGTCTCCGCAAATCCGCCGGACCGCTGCCGCTCATTTCATCAGCCCTTTGTCTGCTGGCCTGCCCGGGTTTTACACTTCCAAAAGCAGTCATGCTATAATTGATCTAATGACATCGTCAAAGGGCGCCCGGCAGGGATATTCCACTCTCCCTCAGGGATATAACCTTATGACCTGCCTGTTCCAGTTCGGCCGGGGGGGAGAACACATGAAGCAAGAGCCAAATGAAAAAACAGATCTGACCTTGGTCCCTGCCAAACCACGCGGCAGGCGGGAGGAAACAGAAGGCGCGCCCTCTCTTTCCGCCTCGCAGGATCTCCCTGTCTCCACAAAGAAATCTGTCAGCCGCGGAGCCATCGGTCTGGCAATCGCCCTCCTGCTCCTCCTGGTTTACGGGAGCGGTCTCTTTTTCTTTTGGGGACATTTCCTCCCCCGCTCCAGCGTCGCTGAAATAGATGTCTCCCTGATGAATCTGTCAGCCCTGACTCGCGCCCTGGACAAGGCCGATGGTCAATACAGTCTTTTGATCAGGGATAAGAACAGTCATGACATAACCATAGAGGGAAGCGCCATTGGTCTGACCTATACCGATCAGGACCACGCCCTCCTCGCCAAAAAAGCCCTTCGGGCGCAGAATGCCTTTCTCTGGCCCCTGGGAATTTTCACCGGACACCATTACCCCCTCGCCGTCAGCTATGACGAGCCTATGCTGAAAGCCGCACTCAATCCCATCTTAAGCCAGTCTCAAGAGCCAAGTGACGCCAAAATCATCTTCTCCGGCGACAGCTATACGGTCAGTCAGGGGGACTGGGGAATCAAAGTGGATCAGATTCTCTCCGATGTCAAAGGGGCGATCTCGGATCAAAAGAGCCAGTTGACCCTGCCGGACAGCGACTACACCGCCCCCAGCCGAAGGACAGATGATCCCGCCATCAAGGCGGCCTGCGCCAAAATCGATTCCTATGCCAGGTCCACTGTCAGCTACCGGGTGCAGGGCAAAGAAGCCTCCCTGTCCAAAGCAGATATCTTCTCCATGCTTCAGATTGACGAGAATTTCAATGTCAGCCTCAATCCGGACGGCCTCCGTCAGTTTGTAGACCGCCTGGCCCATGAGCTCAACACCTATGGTTCCAAGCGCCCCTTCCACACCCAGAAGGGGGATGATATTGAGGTCTCCGGCGGCACCTACGGATGGGTCGTGTCCAAGAAGAAGGAAATCGAACAGCTGTCTCAGGAGATCGAGGCGGGGCAGCCGGTGACCCGGGAGCCTAACTGGGAGCAGACAGCGCTTGGCCCCATCGGAGATGATATCGGCAAAACCTACGTGGAACTGGATTACAGCAACCAGCACATGTACTATGTCAAGGATGGGTCTCGCGTCTGGGAAAGCGACATCGTCTCCGGCAATATGTCCAAGGGCAGCGGCTCTCCCGACGGCATTTTCCGTATCATCTACCGCAAATCCCCCGCTGTCTTAAAGGGGGAGAATTACGAGTCTCCCGTCCAGTACTTCACCGTCTGGGCCTCGGACGTCGGCTTCCACGATGCCTCCTGGAAGCATGTCTTCGGAGGAAAGGAATATCTGACCAGGGGATCGCACGGCTGTATCAACCTACCTCTTGAAGCCGCCAAGTGGGTCTATGAAAATATCCCGGACGGCACTCCTGTCGTCTCCTACTACCGTGAGCCGGTCGAACTGACCACTGACAACAACCGCATCTCCAATGCCAGATCCTATGTCAAGAAGTAGGGTTCTTTCGCCAGACCTCTTCCCAGTCAGACATCATCCGAGTCAGAGCAAATCCTCTGGGAGAACCGCACGCAGGCTCCGCCATCTTCTTCGTTTGACAGGTCCAGCTCTCCTCCCATTTGGCTGACAAGCTGTTTTACCGTATAGAGTCCAAGGCCCGAGTGCCCGTCCCCGCTGTGTCTGCCCTCATCTCCCCTGTAAAACCGCTCTGTTGCGTGTTCTAAGTCCCTTCCGGCAAAACCGGATCCCGTATCGGACAGCTGATACCGTATGACTTCCCCATCTGCAAATGCGCGGATACGGATACATCCACCTGCGGGCGTGTAAGATAAACTGTTTGACAGGATATTATCGAAGATACGATCCAGCTTATTTCGGTCGAGTGTATAAGACGCGTGCAGGCTTTTGTCATCGCACAATTGTATCTCAATCCTCTTTTCTTTTGCCTGCAGGCGGTATTCCCTTACTTTCTGTTCAAGGAAACTGTACAGGTTCATTCTGACATATTCTGCCTTACTCCCTGCCTGCTCCGACTCGGAGGCCTCCTTCATCTGCCGGGCCAGACGGGTACATTTCTTCGCGTTTCTCTCAATCACCGACAGGTACCGCCTGGACTGATCCGGATCCATATGTGGATGATCCAGCAGAGATTCCGTATAGGCCAAAATGATAGAGGCGGGCGTTTTTATGTCATGCGCCAGAGCATCAACCATCTCAATACGCTCCTGTTCCATCTTCCACTGCGCAGACAGAGACTTCCGCAATTCCTCCTGCATCTCCGAGAAAGCCTTGCATAGTTGTCCCAACTCATTGTCAGCGTGGTAGTTGATTCGAAAGTCCAGATCTCTTCTCTTGATCTTCTCTGCGGCCTCCTGCAGAAGCTGCAGGGGCTGGTTGATTCTTCTGATAAAGCGTCTGGAAAAGTACATGGTAAACAAGACAATATAGACAATTGGAGAAAAAAAAGCTCCATTTAACAGTACTGACACCCATGAGCCCCTGGAATTGACCGGAAACATTTTCACCTGATAGACAAGAGCAACGGCACCCTGAATCTCCCCATCTTCCCCAAGCAGGGGAACAAGTGACAGATATTTATTTTTCTCCTGATAGATGCTGGTAATATTCAGATGACGAACCAGGTCTCCTCTGGATGAAAGAACCGGATTTGTCTCTGTCCCATACAGAAATTTTCCCTGCCCATCGACAACCTGATAGCGAATTCCCTGATCACCAATCACTCCGCTCAGATCCTCTTCCCTCTCCTTTGACAGCAGATCCGTATTCATCTGCCGCACATACTGCTCAATCGCCGGGATCTGCCTCTCATGATAATTGGCCGGATAGATCCCCCTGTTTTCTTCCAGAAGATACAGAGCAAAAGCGACAGCCAGGGTGAGCAGGGTCGCCGCAATGGATGCTACAGCGATCCAGGTGACCGTCATTCGAAAGCTGACCACAAGTGATTGTTTTCTCATTCTCATCTCTCTTTCAAAGGCGCTCCCAGCGGTAGCCGATCCCCCAGACGGTGGAGATATATTCTTTCTCCGAAGACACTTGCGCAAATTTCTTTCTTATTTTCCGAATATGTTCTACGACCGTATAGGCATCTCCCTCGGCGTCACAGCCCCATACCCTCTCATAGATATGTTCTCTGGAAAAGACCTGACCGGCCCGAAGAGCCAGAAGTTCTACAATTTCATATTCCCGCCTGGACAGGGGGATCTCCGTATCGCCGATTCGAACTCTGTGCTCCAGCAGATCAAGGCTTAAGTCAGCAAAATAGAGTCTGGTACGTTTTTTCTGATGATGATTCTCCTGAGATCTCTGTTCCCTCCGAAGATTTGCCTCAATCCGGGCCAGAAGTTCTCTGAGCCCGAATGGTTTGGATATGAAATCATCTCCTCCCAGTGTCAACGCATGGATTTTATCGCTTTCCGCCTGTTTTGCGCTCAAAAAAAGAATCGGACACAGGATCTGATCCCGGATCGCCCGACAGACTTCAAATCCACTCATATCCGGCATCATGATATCGAGAAGAATCAGATCCGGCTCCTGTCTGGCAAGCGCGATTCCCTCTTCTCCCCGATAGGCAGTCAGGACCCGGTGCCCTCGCGCCTCCAACTCGTTTTTCAGAAGCATAAGCAATTCGACTTCATCGTCAATCAGCAGAATTTTACTCATCTTTCCTCAGCTCCTGCGCGAAAATATCCCACATTCAATATATCCTATTCCTGGGATTTTCTCCCCTCCCAGCTGTTAAACCAGACCATACCTCCTGCGCAAAAAATCACAAGACTGATCAAAAGCACAAGGTTCCCTGTCAAAAACTGCCGTGCGACAGCGCCCGAGGCGATCTCAACCGGAGGCCGATCCATCCCCGCCGTAAATTTCAAATAGGCCCCCGGTAATCCGGCCATACGATAGGGCCACAGCCAGGGCATCAAAATCCAGACCCGGTCAGCGAGTACAGATGTTCCGAGAGCCATAGAGGAAATAAGACCTCCGATTCCTATCCCGATCGAAATCCCCGTCCCCCACACAAAGCTGGCCCACAGATGGATTGCCAGCAGAGGAAGCGCGCCGAACAGACCAAAAATCAGGGCAAGGGCAAAAATAACCCAACCCTTAACGGCATCCGGCGAACCGATCTGCATCGTCAGTTGAAACACAAAAAAGGCCAGAATCGCGCTGACGAAATGAAAGAGAAGCAAAAACAGGTACTTACTGAAATAGAGCTTCTTTCTGTCAATGCTCGTTGTAAGATATCCTGTGAAATTACCGGCAAAGGCCTCCTCCTGCACAAGAGAAGCCGCAAGGATACCGGTCATGATCGGCACCATCAATCCCTCCCAGGAGAAGAAAAAGAGCTGAAAGATCTCTGTCTCGCTCAGCTGCCCCCGCAGTACAATATATCCGGCGACTGCCAGAGAAAAGAGAGGGGGAAGCAAAAAGCCAAGCCAGCGGATCCCTGTTCTTTTTGTTTTGAGCCATTCCGATAACAAAAGTGAAATCATTGACAATCCCTCCGCTGAAAGCAAAATGCACTGATCCCGGCAACCACGAAAGAAGCTCCAAGAGATAAAAGCAGACCCGGCAGGAGTACCGAGGAATCCTGCAAGACATCGGAGGCATCCATCATAACACCGTTCGGGTTTAACTGTAAGATAGGGCACATCATACGTATACTCCAGGCCCAGGGGGACAGATACCAAAAGGGCTTTGCGGCCAGCGCAATTCCCGACACCATCCCTGCAAATCCCATCCCCATACCGGCAAACATGCCCTTCCATGCTGCAATCCACAGCTGGAGCGGGATCAGTGCCAGGGATGTAAACCACGAGAAGAAAACAGCCAGCAGAATTTTGCTCCAGGGAATGGCCCACTTCCCCTCTGTCACTGTGATCAGACCGGAAAAGATCGTCGCGATAAGCAGAACCATTGATGTGACGAGCAAGAAGATCGACATGACAAGGACTTTGTCAATCCACAGGCGCCAGGGTGCATAGGCACGCACGCGCAGGCCGCGATAATTTCCGGCTCTCTTTTCCTGCAGGTCAACCAGATAGGCAAGTAAGGCAATCCCAAAAGGCAAAAAGGCAACCGTCCAGAGATTAAAGACCATGGAGGTCACATTCTCCCATTTTCTCACCACCCCGGCCGGCATAAGCCAAAGACTCGGCAGAGCCTGCAGGACAAAGAAAAGAGGGAGTAACACAAGCAATTTCTCTGTCATTGTTCTCCTGTATTTCAGCAGTTCTGACGACAAGCCCCTCATAACCGCCCTCCCTTTCTTATTCTGTCCATGAAGAAGGTCTCTAAATCTTCTTCATGATCCGGTTCTCCCTGGTAGACAAGCTGACCCCTGTCAATAATTCCAACCTCATCAACAAGCTGTTCCAGTTCAGACAGAATATGGCTGGAAAGAATGACCGTCATTCCCTTCTTCGGGAAACCGGCGATCAATTCTCTGAGCTCTTGAATCCCGATCGGGTCCAATCCATTGGTCGGTTCATCCAATATCAGCAGCGATGGATCATTCAGCAGCGCCATTGCGATGCCCAGTCTCTCTTTCATCCCCATCGAAAATTGCGCAACACGTTTTGACCCCGTGTCCTTTAGGTCAACCGTATTCAATACTTCGTCGATCTTCTCCTTCGGAAGTCCCAGCAGCCTGGTATGCACCAGTAAATTCTCTCTTGCCGTCAAATTAGCGTAAAGAGCCGGTTCCTCAATCAGGGCGCCGATTTTGGCAAGATGTTCACGCCTCCAGTTCTCCCCGTCAAATAGAATCTGACCTTCGGTCGGACGCAGGAGTCCAAGAATCAGTTTCAGGCTTGTGGACTTTCCTGCTCCATTCGGTCCCAGGAGGCCATAGATACTGTTTCTCTTAATTTGCAGGGAAATCCCCCGCACCGCATATTGTCCTCCGAATTTCTTGGTCAGTTCTCTTGTCTCAAGAATATTGTCTCGCATCAACATAGATATTTCCTTCCAGAATCTTCTCGTATTACCATTGACAGCTACGATACATAAGACTTATCAAGAAATAATCATGATTTCTTATTTCCTGCAAAAAGGGGCTCATATCGACCGTTTCTTTTCTCTTTTTCAAGTTCCTTTCCAGATATCCGGCACTGAAAAAGAGACGGCTTTCGCCGCCTCTTTTTCAGATCTCGCCTTCATTTGACAAGACAGATATCACTTCTTCCTCTTTCCTTCAACTCTCAATCTCCGGCAAGTCCTCCGTCATAGTCCGCCAGATACTTCCTGGCACAGTCGGCGTCAGAGGGACCCTTCTCATAGCCATTGGCCCTGCGGACCATGACCTCATGCCCCTTGCCCGCCAAAAGAAGCAGGGTCGGCTCCTTTGCCATATGAATGGCCGTTCGGATAGCCTCCTTTCGATCGGGGATAATCTCATAGGGGGTGCCGAAGGGTTTGATATAGGAGGCAATCTCTTCGGCAATCCGGGCCGGATCCTCCCTGCCCGGATCGTCTTCCGTCAGATAGATATAGTCGGCATTGGCCGCCGCCACCTCTCCCAGGTCTCTTCTCCGGTTGATCGCCTTGCCTCCGGAAGCCCCGAATAGAGCCACAATCCGGCGGCCCGGGAATTCCTCTTTCGCTGCCGCGAAGAGCTTCTCAAAAGAGAGGCGGTTGTGAGCATAGTCGATAATGGTCACGATCTTGCCATCGGCACTGGTATACTCCTCCATGCGTCCCGGCACCCGGGCCCTCTTCAGGCCCTCCTTCACGCAGTCGTATGGGATGCCATAATGCTCTGCCACAGCAATCGCCGCCAGGGCATTGGAGACGTTGAAAAAACCAGGTATTCCTAGGATATACTCTCTCTCCTGCCCGAGGACACGCGCCTTAAAATGGGTCTCCCTTCCCTGCTTCTTCATCCCATAACCGTAGACATCAGCCCTCTCGTCGGTCTCTGAAAAAGTAATCACTTTCCGCGCCTTCTGAGCCGCTTCAAGCATTTCCTCGGAGTGATCGACACCCAGGTGAACGACGGCTGTCCTGCACTGGCTGAAGATCCTGAGTTTGGAGGCGAAGTAGTCTTCCCAAGTCGGATGCTCGATGGGGGAAATATGGTCATAGCCGATATTCAAAAATGCCGCCACATCGAACTGCACATCCAAAACCCGATCGTACTTGAGAGCCTGGGAGGATACCTCCATGGTCACATAGTCAAGACCCGCTTCCCTGGCGTTGGCAAAATGTTCCTCCAGTTCAATGGGCTCTGGGGTCGTCATGCGGGAGGGACGACTTTCCTTTCCGTCTTCCGTCAGGATCGTAGATATCAGCCCAGAGGGCCTGCCGCCCCGGCTCTTCTCATAAACGTCGAAAATAGCCTTGAGGAAGAAGGCCGTCGTGGATTTGCCCTTGGTTCCCGTGATGCCGACCAGACGGAAGGCCTCCCAGGGTCTGTCATAGCAGAAGCTGGCGCTGTGGGCCATGGCAGCGCGAATATCGCTGACCCCAATCCATGGCAGGTCGACCCCTTCATAGGGCTTCTCGCTCAGATAGAAGGCGGCCCCTCTCTCTTTGGCCATCCGCAGAAAGTCCGCCCGAAATCCGGCTCCCTTGCAGATAAAGAGTGTGCCCGGAATGACTTTTCTGGAGTCACAGGAGACCAGGGTGATTTCCCTCTGCAGGCTCTCTCCCAGGCGTTCGCCAAGCGTTTCCTCGGTCTGACTCAGCAGACCGTGGCCCGCAAGCATTTGCAAATAATCGGCTAACAAGTGTTTCATGGCATCTCTTCTTACTTCTGCTTCTCATAGTAGCTGGCGAACTTCTTCACATGGCTGCGCAGATTATGCCATACCCAGAGCTTATGATACCAGTTCTTCTCATCGGGTGAGATCAGGGAGTTACTCACATGCCCCTCCTTCTCCATCCGCTTCATAAAAGCGTGGTATTTAGAAGGAACATAGTCATAGGAAACCTTCCGCGGAACCACTCTCCACAGGCTCTCCTTCTGACAGATCTCAAAACCGGTATCAATCCCCTCGATCAGATCACTGACCCAGTACTTTGCTACATTATAGCCAGCTGCAGTCACATAGTAGTTGGAGCGTCCCTGACGGCAATTGATCTCAAAAACCTTATACTTGCCGTCCCTCTCATCGTACTTAATGTCAAAATTCGAGAAACCGGTGTAGTGGATCTCCTCCAGGAAATATCGGATCTTCTCACAGAGCGTCCGGGACTGCCCATCCAGCTTCTCTGTGATGACAACAGCGTGGTTGCCTCTTCCGTGGGGGGTATGCTCTTCCAGAAGCGTGTGACCCAGGCACATCATCTTGACCCTGCCCTTCTTGTCGGAGTAACAGGTGAGTACCCGCATATAGGAATCATCGCCGGGAATCATATCCTGGATCACCATGGTGTCCGGATAACCGGCTGCGTAGCAGCGGTCTAAGACATCCAAAAGAGCCTCGCGATCCTTTAAGACGAAAACCTTGTCATTGCCCTGAAAAGGATGCCGCCAATAGAGAGCGGAAGAAGAAGGTTTGCAGATATAGGGAGGCTTGAAGGGAAGCTCAAAATCATGCCCCATCTCCTTGCGATAGATGAAAGTCCCGGGATGATCTATGTCATACTTGTCCGCCAGCTCGTAGAAGTGCTCCTTGCGGATCAACTCTCCCATCAGCTTGCTGTCAATATAAGGAACAATAACGTTGTCCGGGTACTTGTCCCGATTGTCCGTCACCAGAAAGACATAGTCATCGGAACAGCCGATGGGCATGACCTTACCATCCCTGTGCTCCGCGGCGAAATCGCAGATCAGCCTGACCAGAGTCTCGGCCTTCTCCGCGTTCGCGTTGACCCGATAATCAATCAGACTGGACCGATAGGCGGGCCCTGACGGGAACTTGCCGTAGCAGGTCACCCTGATCCGATACTGCTCCCAGAAAGCCCTGGCGACAGAGTAGACATTGATATCTCCTCCGAAGAGGAGGGGGTAGAGTTTTTCTTTCATGCAAATCACCTGTTTACGCCGGGCAGACATCCTGCGTCGGCATCCTGAATCCTTATGGAAGTTCCATTGACCCCACGGGTCCTACTCTACAACTTCCAACTGATAAAGCCCTCATAAATATGACTTTTTCAATGCAGTCATACGTTTAAAGCCCAAGCTGAAAAGTTTCCGTTTTTTCGATCTTCCGCCGAAAATAAAAGCCCGCATTCTCCTAAACCAAAAGCGGCTTCAGACCAAAGAACTTAATGCACTCCTCGGCCAGAACCTCCATGGCATCAATATAGAAGGAAGACAGACCATGGTATTCCCGATAAACCGATAATTCCGTACAGCCCAGAATTGCCCCGTCGCATCCTGCCTCCCTGACTGCTCTGTCAATGGCTGCAAAGGTATGCCGGTTCCCCTTTTCTCCCGCTTTGATCTCATCGTAGATCAGGGACATGACCTTCTTCTGCGTCTGCGAATCAGGCTCATAGGCCACGATTCCCGCCGCCTCCAGGGCCTTGCGGTAAACGCCCGTCACTATGGTTCCGTCCGTCGCCAGAATGGCCACCTTCTTCTTCCCCGCATCTGCCAGCCTCCGGACGGTCCGGCGGGGCATGTGAATAATAGGCACTGCCAGCTGGTCCTGCAGACGGTCCACAAAGTAGTGAGATGTATTACAGGGGATGGCAATGGCCGAACAGCCACAGGTTTCCAATGTCTTACAGTCCTTAAGCAGGCGTTCCTCTACCGGTCCCTCATCTCCCGACAAAATCGCCTCCGTCCGATCCGGCATCTGGGTGTCAGAATAAATCAGAGTCGGAATATGGTCCTGGTCGCGAGCGGCCGGGGTCCGGTCCAAAATCCACTGATAGAAGATCTGCGTGGCCTGAGGCCCCATACCTCCCAAAATCCCAAGTTTCCCCGTGAAAGCATCTGTCATTTCATCACCATTTTCAGGTCTTTCGACCTGTGGAAAGTTATAAGCTTATGACACTGCTGTCATCCGTTTTCGTTTCCGACCGGTCCGGTCAGCAGATCTTTCAGGTGTTCCATCTGAAGTTTCCTGCACATGGCGCAGAAATCAGCCAGAGGCAGATCATGAATCTGCTCCTTCTGCCCCCGAACCGTCACAGATACCGTCCCATTCTCCACTTCCTTGTCGCCGATGACTAAGGTATAAGGGTCACGCAGGGTTCTGAAACGCTTGATCTTCTCATTCATGTTCTTGTCCGCGTAGTCGGCTTCCACACGGATCCCCATGGAACGCAGCTCCTCCTGGATCTTCTCGGCATAGGCGTTGTGACTGGTTCGGATGGGAACGATACCGACCTGATAGGGGGATACCCAGAAGGGGAAGCTGCCCTTGAAGTTCTCAATCAGGATTCCGATAAAGCGCTCCATGGAGCCGAAGATCGCTCTGTGAATCAGAACCGGCTGTTTCTCGCTTCCATCCTGAGCGGCGTACTTGAGCCCGAAGTTGAGGGGCAGCTGGAAGTCCAGCTGGATGGTCCCCATCTGCCACTCTCTTCCCAGAGCGTCCTTCATCTGCAGATCAATCTTGGGTCCATAGAAGGCGCCGTCCCCCTCATTGACGTCATAATTACCCTCCCCATACATGTTGTCCAGGATCTCTCTGAGCTCCGCCTCTGCCTTATCCCAGGTCGCGATATCTCCCATGAAGTCATCCGGTCTGGTGGACAGTTCAGCGCGGAAGGTAAGGCCGAAGGTGGAATAGATCTCATCCGCGATAGACATAATATCCGCGATCTCACTGGCGATCTGATCCTCCGTCACCAGGATATGAGCATCATCCTGACGGAACATCTGCACCCGGAAGAGACCGTTGAGCTCTCCGGACTTCTCCTTGCGGTGAATGACATCCACCTGGGAAACCCTGAAGGGAAGATCACGATAGGAGCGCAGACCGTTCTTATAGAACATGATGGCATTGGGGCAGTTCATGGGCTTGGCCGCGTAATAATCCGACTCATCCTCCTTCTCCCCCGGGATGATAAACATATTCTCCTTATAGTGTCCCCAGTGACCGGAGGTCGCCCAGAGCTTCTGATTGTTGATGACCGGGGCCGCGATCTCCAGGTAGTTATGGCGCTCATGTACGCTTCTCCAGTAATCGAGCAGGGCATTGAAGAGCTTCCAGCCCCTGGGCAGCCAATAGGGCATTCCGGGAGCGGACTCATGGAACATGAAGAGTTCCAGTGCCGGTCCTAATTTCTTGTGGTCTCTCTCCTTGGCCTCGCGAAGCAGTCTCTGATGCTCCTTGAGCTCCTCCTTGGATGGGAATGCGTCCACATAGATTCTCTGCAGGGTATCGTTCTTCTCGTCTCCCCTCCAGTAAGCGCCGGAGGTGGATCGGATGGCAAAGGCCGCGGACATGAGCTCTTTGGCATTATCCACATGAGGTCCTCTGCACAGATCCGTGAAGTCGTCGCCGGTCTTATAGACGGTGATCACGGCGTCTTCGGGCAGGTCTTTAATGATCTCTGTCTTATATTTCTGATCCCGAAAAATCTCCAGAGCCTGATCGCGGGTGACCTCTTCGCGAGTAAAGTCCTCCTTGCGCTTTAAGATCTCCTTCATCTTGGCCTCGATTTTTGGAAAATCATCCTCGGTGATGGATACGGGCAGCTTGAAATCATAGTAGAAGCCCGTGTCGATCTGAGGCCCGATGGCATACTGGGTCTCGGGGCCATAGAGCTCAATGACAGCCTTGGCCAGGATATGGGCCAGGGAATGACGATAGACCTGTAAGAATTCCTCTCTCTCCATTGCGTATCTCCTTTTGCTGATCGCATCGGATGCATCATCCTGTCACTTAGGATCCAGGATCATCCTGTACACTCTTCTGTAAGCATTTCCCTGTCGGCGACAACAGGATGCGCGCTTCGCGATCCTTCCATTGTCATCAAAAACACCCCAGGTGCGCCTTGCATGCGCGCCCAGGGTGCTTCTTGCACGGTTCCACCTAAGCTTTCACTCATTCTCCCGTAACGGGGGATACCGTCAGACCTTACACACCCGCTGTCACACAGTCCATGTCAAAAGATGGTACAAGCTTGGGGTCTGAAGCTGTGGAGTGGTCTTGGCAGATTCCGAAACCCGGATGTCTTCCAGCCTGGGGCATCCTCTCTGGCGAGTCTCTCTGGAATCTGTTACTGTCTCCGTCAACGCCTTTGTCAATAAGTGCCTACAGTTTAGCTTTTGCGCCTTTTCTTGTCAACCGGGAGTCCGTTCTCCCTGTTGCGATAGGCCAGGGGAGTCATGGCAAAGAGACGCTTGAAGGTACGGTTGAAATGCTCGACATTGGCATAGCCTGACTCATAGGCGATGCTCTCCACCGTGGCGACACCGTTCTTGAGCAGGCCCTTCGCTCTCTTCATTCGCTCTGCCGTCACATGCTCACCGAAGGTCTTGCCGGATTTTTCCCTGATGTATTTGGAGACATAGGGCTCTGACAGGTGGAAGGTCTTTGACATGGTCTCCAGGGTGACATTCCGATAGTTCTTGCGAATAAAGTCGAGCATATCTGTAAGCCTTGCATCCGCGCTCTTATCCTGCGCGGCGATCTTCGGCAGCTGGTTGACCGCGACACAGAGAGCATGGATTGAGGCAGTCAGAATATCCTCATTGATTCCCGCTCCCCAGAAATCCCTCTCGCTCGTAGAAATTCCCACGTAGGCAATTGCCTTGGAGGCAGACCCTCTTGACAGGGTATGCTCTTCATAGGCAACCAGTTCATAGCTGACGCCGAAGAATTCCTTCACCGCGTTGGAGGCCGCGTCCAGGCGTCCGTTCCCGATGGCCTCCACTTTGCTCACATGGTCTCCTCTGCGGATCTCTACCTGGGCGACAACCGCCTCCCCCATACGCTTGAACTCCGCGTCCTCGACCGCGAAATAGGGCATGGGGTCCACAAATCTGGCCCGAAAGGCCTTATAGACCTCGTCCGGCGACAGTTCCTGATGGGTCTCGTCGGATACCTGCTTGATGGCATAGCCCACGGACTCCTTCATCTTGGCGGGAAGGGTCAAGGCAAAGTTGTGCTGGAGGATATAGCTCACGCCGCCCTTGCCGGACTGGGAGTTGATGCGAATGACATCCTTATCATAATTGCGGCCGACATCCTTGGGGTCAATGGGCAGATAGGGAACCGTCCATGGCTCGCCCTGCGTCTCTCTCTCTCTGGCTGCCATCCCCTTGGCGATCGCGTCCTGATGAGAGCCGGAGAACGCGGAGAAGACAAGGTCTCCAGCATAGGGCTGGCGGGCAGGAACACGCATCTGTGTCAGGCGCTCATAGGTTCCCCGAACCTTTGGCATATCCGAAAAATCCAGTCCCGGATCGACGCCGTAGGAATAGAGATTCATCGCCAGGGTCACAAGATCCACATTTCCGGTCCTCTCTCCATTGCCGAAGAGTGTCCCCTCAACGCGCTCCACTCCCGCGAGGCAGCAGAGCTCCGCGTCGGCGACCGCGCAGCCCCGGTCATTGTGCGGGTGTAGGGACAGGATGACATTGTCCCTGTACTTCAGATTCTTGGAAATGTATTCGATCTGACTGGCAAAGACATGGGGCATCGCCGTCTCAACCGTCCCCGGAATATTAATGATGCACTTCCTGTCCGCGGAGGGCTTCCAGATATCCAGAACGGCGTTGCAGACCTCCAGTCCATACTCCACCTCTGTCCCGTGAAAGGACTCTGGAGAGTACTCAAAGGAGAAGTCCCCCTCTGTCTTTTCTGCCAGGTCCAAAAGCATCTTTGCCCCTTCTGTCGCCAGCTTCCGGATCTCCTCCTTATTCTTGCGGAAGACCACATTTCTCTGGGCGACGGAAGTGGAATTATAGAGGTGGATCACAGCGTGCGGCGCGCCCTTGACCGCCTCGAAGGTCTTCTTGATAATGTGCGGTCTGGCCTGGGTCAGCACCTGTACCGTCACATCCTCGGGAATCATATCGCGGTCAATCAGAGCCCGCATGAAATCATATTCCGTCTCGGAGGCGGCGGGAAATCCCACTTCGATTTCCTTGAATCCGACCTCGACCAGCATACGGAAGAATTCCAGCTTCTCCTCCAGTCCCATGGGCTCAATCAGGGCCTGGTTGCCGTCGCGCAGGTCGACAGAACACCAGATGGGCGGACGATCCAAATGATCCTTTCTGACCCAGTCTGACATAAAGACTGGGGGTAGAAAATATTGCCTCGTATATTTCTCCACATGTTTCATTACAGGACTCCCTCCCATTCTTTTCGTCCGCGAGCGGACAGGCACTGATCTTTCTTGTCTATAGTATCATATTGATTTTCTGGTTTTAATGTATAAATTTATCTTCTTTCTTTGATTATATTTAACATTCTCCCCCCTCTCACCTATCGTTTCGCTTTTACTTCACCTTTTGCTTCTCCTTTTGCTTCTCCTTTTGCTTCTCCTTTTGCTTCGCTTATATAGAATATTTATTTTACCTATACATGTGCATACACATGCAAATTAATTTAAACTTCTATATAGCTTCCATAGGAATCCCCTTATAGCTTCCAGAAAAATACCTTTCCATAGAAAATCGGAGAGAGTTTTCTGCGGTTGATTTCTGCAGCTCCTGGCTGACGCTGTGGCTGGTTTTGCATCTATTTTCTTGCTAAGACCTCCCCTTGCAATGTAGAATAAGCGGTGTATGGGCCATAGCCCCCCTAACGCGAAAAGGAGATATACATATGGACATCACCATTATCCTGCAGATGATCGGCGGTCTGGTTCTCTTCCTCTATGGGATCCAGTATCTGGGCGACTCGCTCAAGAAGGTATCTTCCGGACGCCTGGAGAAGATCCTGGAGACCCTCACTTCCAACAAGTGGAAGGCAGCCCTCCTGGGAATGCTGGTCACTGCTTTGATCCAGTCCTCCGGGGCAACCATCGTCATGTGCGTCGGCTTCGTCAACTCCGGCATCATGAGCCTGACCCAGTCTGTCGGCGTCATCCTGGGCGCTAATATCGGTACCACCATCACCGCCTGGCTCTTGTCCCTGTCCGGCATTACCTCGGACAATATCATTCTTCAGCTCTTTAAACCGGCTAACTTTTCTCCCATTCTCGGCTTCATCGGCCTGGTCATGTTCCTGGCCGCCAAGAAGGAGCGGACCAAGGACATCGGTTCCATCCTCCTCTCCTTCGCCATTCTCTTAATTGGAATGAGCTCTATGTCGGCAGCGGCAGCTCCTCTCTCTAACAACGAGGCCTTCACCAGTCTTCTGACCGCCTTCTCCAATCCCATCCTGGGACTTTTGGCCGGACTGATCATGACCGCTATCCTCCAGTCGTCCTCTGCTTCCATCGGTATCCTGCAGGCCCTGTCCACGACAGGAACCGTCAGCATGGGCGCCGCCATTCCCATCATCATGGGAGAGAACATCGGCTCCGCCTTGACCGGAGTCATTTCCTCCATCGGAGCCTCCCGCAACGCCAAACGCGCCGCCTGGATTCAGATGTTCTATTGCATCTTAAAGACCTTTACCTTCATGATCGCTTTTTACTCCTTAAACCTGCTCTTTCATTTCCCCGTCATGTATCAGGCAGCCAACCCTGTCATCATCGCCATCTTTCACTCCATCTTCAATATCGCGGCTGTCGCCATCATACTTCCCATCTCCGACATTTTGGTCAAGATGGTTGAGACCGTCTTCCCCATCACTGAGGAGGAGACCCGGGCCAGAGAGAGTATGCACACCTTCGACGTCCTGGACGAGCGTTTCCTGGACTCTCCTGTCCTGGCCTTAGACCAGTCCAAGGTCGTTCTCATGGAGATGTTCCGGCATTCCAATGAGGCCATGAATGATGCTATGGACCTGATCTTCGAGTACGACGAGAAGAAGGCCAAAAATGTAATTCGCCTTGAGGCCCTGGTCGACCAGTATGAAGATCGACTGGACTCCTATCTGACCCTTCTGTCTACCAGAACCCACACGGAACACGAGGCCAACCGCCTGACCATGCATGTCCACTCCACCAACGATCTGGAGCGCATTTCCGATCATGCGCTTAACATCGCCAGCTCCATTACGAAAATGCGGGAGGAGGGTCAGTCCTTCTCAGACGCGGCCAAGGAAGAGCTCAAAGTCTTCACCGACGCTGTCCGCGAGATCCTGGATCTGACCATGCGAACCTTCGACGACAACAATCTGGAGCTGGCCCGCAGCGTCGATCCTCTGGAGGACACCATCGACTTCCTCAATATGGAGATCAAGGATCATCACGCCCGCCGTCTGCAGCACAACGAGTGCACGATTGAGATGGGCCTTGTCCTCTCCGATATCACAATCGATCTGGAGCGTGTCGCTGACCACTGCGCCAATATGGCTGTCTACATGATGGCTACCAACGACAACAACTTCGTCACCCACGATTTCGTCCAGAGAGCCCGTGAGGCCAAGGACAACAACTTCGAGATTCTGGTTGCCGGCTATATGGCCAAGTACAAGATCCCCCAGTCCAAGTTCAAGACCCATATGGACCGGGAGGATTAAGCCCTCAAGCGGCCTCTCACAGTCCCCATTTACAGGGCGGATGCAGGGCAAGGTCAGAGCAGTCCATGCTCTTAGCAGCGGCTTCTCACAATCTTCAGCAAGACGATAACAGGGCCCTCGCAGGACGATTTTGTCCTGCGGGGGCCCTGTTGCTGTTCTTCTCCTGTTCGCGGAGAAAATTTTTATACCTGCTATCTGTTTATGCCTGAAACCTATTGATACCCGGAATTTATTTATCCTTGAAATCCATTCATGCCTGAAACCTATTGATACCTAGAATTTATTTATCCTTGAAATCCATTCATGCTTGGAATCTATTGATACCTAGAATTTATTTATCCTTGAAATCCATCCATGCTTGGAATCTATTGATACCTGGAATCCATTTATGTTTGAAATCTATTTGTGCCTGTGAATCAACCTATGCTTCCTGAGATGATTCCCGGAAGCCTTCCTATTTCAGGAAATTGAGCAGGCCGGTGGACTGCAGGAAGAGGACCAGCATCATGACGGGGGTCACGAATTTCACCATGACGACATAGAGGCCCTTCCGGCTCATCCTGTGCCCTGAGGACTCCACTTCATCCGTCACATACTTTGGCCCGACCACCCAGCCGATCAGGATCGTAGACAAGAGGGCGATAAAGGGCATCAGGAAACTGTTGGAGATATAGTCCATGATATCCAAAAGCTGACCGGTAGAGCCATTGGGGAGTTTGATCTCCATATAGAAGACAGAGTAGCCGAGGACAATGATCACAGAGGCGATGCAGTAGATCACCGTCGCAATCAAAGTCGTCTTCCTGCGCTCGCTGTGGAAGATCTCCATGCAATTGGCCACTACGGTCTCCAGGACAGAGACGCAGGAGGTCAGCGCGGCAAAGGCCGCCATGACAAAGAAAATCAGGCCAAAGACCGGTCCCACGACCCCCATGGCCGCGAAAACCTTGGGAAGGGAGATAAACATAAGGGAGGGTCCTGCTCCCATCCCCTCCGTTCCCGAGAAGACGAAAATGGCCGGAATGATCATCATGCCTGCCAAAAAGGCGACCAGGGTATCAAAAATCTCAATCTGCGCGATGGACTTGGACAGGTTGACGTCTTTCTTCACATAGGAGCCATAGGTGATCATAATTCCCATGGATACAGACAGGGAGAAGAAAAGCTGGCTCATAGCGTCCAGCAGGATCTGCAGGAAACGCCCCAGGGTCAGGCCCTCCAGATTCGGCGTCAGATAGACAGCCAGCCCCTGCAGGCCGGTTCGGCTGACCCCGTCCGCGTCCCGGTGGTGCAGGAAAAGGGCAAAAATCGCGATGAAAATAATCATCAGAAGGAGAAGCGGCATAATAAAGCGGGAGGCCTTCTCGATTCCCCCTTCAACACCCTTGTAGACAATGAACGCGGTGATCAGCATGAAGATCAGAGCATAGACGACAGGGGATATTTCCCCTGTGATGAAGCCGGTAAAATACTTGTCCCCGGCCGCCGCCTGGGTCTCCCCGATCAGATAGGTGACGATATAGCGGGAAATCCATCCCCCGATCACCGCGTAATAGGTCATAATCAGAACCGGGACGAAGAAAGTGAGAATTCCCAGAAAACCCCAGCCCTTCTTCATTTTGGCATAGGCATTGACAGAGGATACTCCCGTCTTTCGCCCGATGGCAATATCTGAAGTCAGAAGGGTGAAGCCGAAGGTGACAACCAAAATCAGATAGATCAGGATGAACAGACCGCCGCCGTCCTTAGCTGCCAGATAGGGAAATCTCCAGAGATTACCGACACCGACCGCAGAGCCTGCCGCCGCCAGGACAAATCCCAGTTGTCCGGTAAATGTTCCGCCTTGATTTGTTTTATCGCTCATGATTCACTCCATATTTCTCTGTGATGATTTTTGCAAGGACATCGACACATGTTTCGATTCCAATGGCTCCGACATCCAGACTGATCTCATAGTGGCGGCTGTCTCCCATCACATGTCCCGTGTACTGCTTACAGTAGTTCTCCCTCAGCTGATCCCTGTGAGCAATATACTTGAGTACATCTCCGGTATAGCCGCCAAGCTCTTTCGCATGGGCCTTGCGGCTCTTTAAATCCGCGTGAAGAAAGACGCGAAAGACATCGATTCCCGCCTGTTTCAAGGTGTAGTCCGAGCACCTGCCGATAATAATACAGGGGTGTTCCCGGGCCAGTTCCAGAATCAGTTTTCGCTGGGCCCGGTTGATTTCATCGTGAGATGAGGTGTAGGCGGCAGAGTTATTGAGTACCGTGTTCAGAAACATGGAGCCCCTGGAGATCTCCTCTCCCTCTCTGGCGACCTCATCCTCCCCGTAACCGGATTCCAAAGCTGCCCGCTTCTGAAAGTCCTTGTCATAGAAGGGAATTCCCAGGCGCTCTGACAGCTTCCTCGCAATGGTAGATCCATAGGCAGCATACTGCCTGGAAATGGTTATCACCGGCAATTGTCTCTCCATAACTCACTCTCCTTAGAATAGATTTCCCTGATCTTCCATAGTCTCCAGCATAGAAGATAAGCGGTCCCTGTCGAAGTAGTCCATGGCAAAGGGCTTCAGTGCCAGGGCCATCAGCTTCATGGGATTGTCATCCGCGGCAATACGGTTCGACGACATGGCCCCGCAGTGTGTGCAGCGATGAATAATGGCCCATTCTCCATCGGATCTGGCCCAGACCCCGATGGGTTCCATCAGAGCTCCGCAGCCTGCTGCCCGGTCGCCCGGGCGGTTGTCTACATGCTTGGAGTACAGGCAGTTGGGACAGTGGTTGCGATGATTGGATCCGGCCCCGTTTGAGACGATCAGCCAGCCGCAGTTTTTGCACTTGAAGGAGTCTACCGCCGGATGCTTCATATAGTAGTTCTTATCATATTTGCGGCGTTTATTCTCTCTGTTCACGATTCCAGCCCTCCATAGACCCCTGTCCCCCCATCAGATCCAGGAGCTCCTGCATGCGTTCCACCGGAAATGCCGGAGCTCCCAGCGGGCCTGCCGCCAGACTCATCAGCTTGACTGGATTATCGTGCCTTGTAATGGGACTTGTCCGCAGCTCACCGCAGATGACGCAGCGCTGAATGATCCGTCCCTGACTCCTGCTTTTGGCCCAGATGGAAATCGGCTCCAATTCACCCCCGCAGGCATTTCCCTCCCGATCATAGTCGTGAAGCCCGGACAGGCAGTTGGGGCAGTGCTCCCAGGCGATATTCTCCATCCCCGCATCCGGAACCCAGCCGCAGTAGGGGCACTCGAACTCTTCCTCTCTCTTCATCTTCCTTCCCATCTCCCTGCATGTATCCCGCGATCCTCCGGGATCACTTTTCTTTCTGCTTCCCGTCCAGTAAGGACTTCTCTTTCAATCAAAATCCCGTCCGCCCTCTGTCTTCCTGCCACAGAGAGTGATTCCCGCGGAAGTCCCTGTCTGCGACTTGATTTGGCAGGAGCTAATCTGTCGCAGGCAAAATCCTCCGCAGAAAACGGCGATTTGCGCCCCGGCTCTCGAAGACTCTAATCTCACAGTTCTTCATCCTCGGCCGCCAGACCACCCCCCGCGGGGCATTCTCCATATAGCCGATCAAAGTCCGCGTAATTCCCCCGTGACAGGTCACCAGGACATTATCATAGCCACAGGCCTCTCCCGCTTGCTCAAGATCCCTGAGGAAGGAGGCCGACCTTCTGCGCATGGATTGCAGGGGCTCCACCGTGGGCGGGCAGGGCAGATAGTCCGCGCAGGACCAGTAGAGACCCATCCATGGCCCCAGAGCCCAATAGGGTCGTCTCTCATACCTTCCGAAATCAGTCTCTGTTATGCGGGGATCAATGGTGATTTCCTCTCTGGGTCTGCCGGACAAAATGCAGGCCGTCTCAATGGCTCGATCCAGGGGCGACGCGTAGACTGCGTCAAAGACCGGCACCTCTCCCAAGGATTCTTCCACGGCCCGCCTGGCCGCCCTTGCCTGCCTGCGGCCTGTCTCATTCAGTGGCTCATCCGTCCTCCCCTGCATGAGATGGTCCCGGTTCAGATTTGTCTGTCCATGTCGACTGATCCAGATTTTCATTTTTTCTCCCTGATAGCCATAGATTGGTATATTATACTCTCTCTCCTCTCGTCTGCGCAAATTCTCTCCTTTAAAATAACCTGCAGAGAGAAAACCTTATGTATTTCGACTGGCGGCAGACGACAGATTTCCGGGCTGTACCTTCCTGACTGCTTTGAATGACCACTTAAAAAACAGCAAACCAATTTGATTTGCTGTTTCTCATATAAATCAATTGATACTCAAGACAGAGAGACCAATTCCTTCCTCCGGTTTCCTTGATCAGCTGAGTATGGAGCAATAAAATTTGCTCTTTACTCAATTTCTTCATTTCGCCAGTACCTCGTATGCTTCCTTGTTTTGAGCCATTAGCCTCTTAGAAATACTCAGCACATCCTCATCTGATGCAACTGCATCTTTATCTGCCTTACTGAAGTCAATCACAAGATATCTCGGCACATTATTTTTTAAAATAACAGCAGAGCCACGCTCATCTACCAGTCTTGCCACCTTGGAGAAATTCTGATTTGCTTCAGAAATGGAGATCATCGTATTTGTATCTATAGTCATTGTGAACACTTCCGTGATCTTTTCTTATAGAATATACGAGTTTTAGGATAAATTCAGCCTAACCATGTTCTACTATTTATCGACTATAATCATGTCCTGCTGTCTATTGGCTGAAACGAAAAAATATAGCTCTGTTATTTTATGACACCCGCGCATTATCTCATGGCGTGGCGTTTTTTTAGTTCGGCGTTATTCTCCAGGACTTTTTTCTTACTCAGGGGATAGATAAAGAAGAGCAGAAGCGCCATCACAAGAAAACCGATGGCCGGAACCAGAGTTCCCAAATTATAGATTCCCTGGGTGACAGACGGATCAAACGCGGTTTCCTTGCTGTAGCCAACCAAAGAGATCAGCCAGCCGGTCAGCCCGGTGGCAAGACCCTGCCCCAGCTTACGGGCGAAGGAATAGACGGAATACACCGTTCCGTCATTCCGGCTGCCGGTCCGAATCTCCACATCATCAATGACGTCAATAATCATTGCCCAGCATACCAGATTAAAGAGGGCAAGCCCGACATAGGTGACAGCTGCCAGTATCATAAAGACAAGAGGACTCTTTACCTGAAGGGCATATGTGACAAAGAGCATGACGGCGGAGAAAGCGGCTCCGACCACGGCGATTTCCTTCTTTCCGGTGATTGATGTGACTTTGGAAATGACAGTCGCCAGCAGCAGTACGACAATGTTATTGACGAAACCTCCGATCGACATAAAGGTCTTATCATTAAAATAGTTCGGATAGACATAGCTCCACATACCGGACCAGGTCAGCTGTGTCAGAAGGAGAACCAGAGCAGAGCTCATAATCCCCACAAAAGCACGGTTGGTAAAGAGCATGCCGAAGATCTGAAGGATATTCTTCTGCTCCTCCTTCTTCGTCTCGATTTTAACGCGCTCGGTAGACAGGGCATAGCAGACGATATAGACTAAAACCGCCAAGACACAGCAGACGCCGGCGGCAGCCATCATGTGATCCCCGCTGAGCACCTGGTGTCCCTGGGCGTCGGTCTGGTAGACAATCAGAGGAAGGACAGCCACTATGACAATCTGGGCAACCGTCGCACCGATATTTCTCCAGGTGGACAGCTGCTGGCGCTGGTTGGGATCCTCCGTCATCGCGGAGGCCATAGATCCATAGGGAATATTCACCCCGGTGTAGCAGACGGAGCCCCAGAGGATATAGGTAACTGCCATCCAGGCAACCTTGACTCCCATGGAAGCCCCCGCCATATAGGGGGCAAAAATCAGAAAACAGGCAACTGCGACCGGCCCCATGAACCTGCGGATCCAGGGAGTGAACTTGCCCTTGGCGGTATAAGAGCTTCGGTCAACGATCTGTCCCATGGCCACATCAGTAAATGCATCCACAAACTTCCCCAGCATCATCAGGATCCCCACCAGGACAGCGGGCACGCTCATGATATCGGTGTAGAACTTCAGCATAAAGAGGGCGACAATCACAAAGGTCAGATCGTTGGCGAAATCGCCGGCCGCATATCCGATCTTATCTGCAATGCCAAAGGGCTTTTTTGCCCGCTCCTCAAATTCGTTCATCACCGCTTCCTTACTTCGATCTCTCATTTCATCCTCCTTATCCTACCCTCACCGGTCAATCCTCCAGCAGCCAGTCCAGGATATGTCTGATATATTCGTCCCAGAAATCCCAGTCATGGGCGCCAGGTCCTTCCTCGTAGGTCAGGGCAATGCCCTGACTTCTGACCCAGTCTCTCATTGCCAGGTTATCCTCATACAGAATGTCCTTCTTTCCCACAGCCTGGTAGAGCCGGGGCAGGCATCCCCTCTGATGGTTCTCCGCAATCAGCGTCTTCAAGTCATACCGGCTGCCTTCCATCCGGTAGCTGCCATCCTGATCCCTCACATCGGCAAAGGCGCTCTCAAGGGGGAAGACCCCCTCAGGCGGATTGCTGATTACCGAGGCGATATTCAGGGCGCCGGACATGGATGCTGCTTTTGAGAACAAATCCGGCCTTCTGTTTGCCAGATACCAGGCCCCATAGCCTCCCATGGAAAAACCGGCAATATAGGTCCTGGCCGGGTCCCTGGATACAGGAAAAACATTTTGGATGAAGGTCGGGAGCTCCTCGGTAAAGAAGTCGTAGTACCTCCTGCCGCCCTTCAGGTTCTGATAAAAAGAATTCTCCGCGGACGCCATAACCACCACGATCCCCCTGTCCTGGGCATAGCGGTCAATATTCGAGTACCTGATCCAGGAGAAAGCGTCCCCGAAAGCGCCATGCAAAAGATATAAGACAGGCAGCCCCCGACAGTAATCATACTTGGGACTTGCGTTGATGTCCGTGATCGCCTCGGAAGATCCCGGCGTCGGGACAAAGACGTTCAAGCTGATATTGGATCCCATTGCGAAACTGGAATAGTGAACTTCCATCAGTGCCATAATAGACTTCCTTTCCTCTCACATCCCGAGCAGATCAATATCCTCAAAGCTGACAAGCAATTCATAATCCCTCCCGGGATTCGGGTACTTGATCTGCACTGACCTCTTGGACTGGCTGTAGTACCAGCCGCAATCCGCCTCTTCAAATCTTGCCCGATGCAGGGAATGGGGAATTTGCTCTCCCGCAACGGTCACCCAGAAGGGCGCCTTTTCTCTGTGAACCATATCGACATAGATATCCTCGATGGGGGACCGGTAGGTCCCGGTGGATGCGAATTTCACAGAAGTTCTCTCCCCCTCTTCCATCTCAATCACAGTTCTCCTGTAGTCCCCCTGCTGATACTGCATGGTATTGCCGTCATCCTCATAGAGGACGAAGGAGGATCTTCCCGAGGGAACCAGAAGCAGCCGCAGCCCTGTCACCTTCTCTGTCGTCAAATTATTGAGCTCATTGCCGGCCATGGGAAGGATGGCCCCGTCCGCCAGAAAGAGTGGAATGCTCCCCATATCGACCGGAAAGCAATAGGTCTCTCCGCCCTCATATGCTTCTCTGGTGTAGAAATCATAGAAGGTATGACCCGCGGGGAAGTAGACCTCCTTGCTTGTCGCCCCCTGATCGACGACGTTGGCGACCAGAAGAGAGTCTCCCTCCATGAAGTTGATCCCCTCCCCATAGGTATTGACATCATCCTGATAGACCATAAAAAGGGGCTGCATCATAGGAAGTCCGGTCTCATTTGCCCTGCGCATCAGGGAGTAGAGATAGGGGCTCAGCTGATAGCGAAAGTGAATCGCCGCTGAGATCAGGCCCTTGGAGCCGGAGTACATCCAGGGCTCTGTGACCGTATTATCGGTGTTGGTGGAATGAATGGAGAATCGGGGCTGGAAGATTCCGTTCTGCACCCAGCGGACAAACAGTTCCTCCTCCGGAGCCGGGCCGTAGAAACCTCCAATGTCGCAGCCCATATTGGAGACTCCGCACAGGCCCATGCCCAGAATGGTCGCAATATTGTATTTCAGGGAGGTCCAGGAGGTGAAGTTGTCGCCCGCCCAGGTCTGGGCGTAACGCTGTAATCCCGCATGCCCTGACCGGGTCACAACAAAGGCTCTCTGATCAGGTTTGGCCTCATGAATTGCCTCCTGGGCCAGCTGACACATCATATTGGCCATGACGGCCTTGGTCCGGCCAATCGTCGCTCCCTTGCCCTCGAAGGAAACTCTGGCATCCTTATCGGTCAGGCCATCGTATTCGCAGTTATCATTCCAGATGGAGTAATTGCCATAGTCAACCAGAGACTTCCTGACATAGTTTTTCCACTCGGTGCGAGCCCTCGGATCCGTGAAATCCACATAGTTTCCCAGGCCGCCCCACCAGATGCCGACAGCGGGCTTATCCTCTTTGGAGTCCCTGACAAACATCCCTCTGGCGACAAACTCGTCGTGCAGGGGATGGCAGAGGAGCATGCCCGGCTTGATATTGGGGGATACCGATACCCCGCGCCTTGTCATCTCGGCGAAGAACCTGGCCGGATCCTTGAAGCGATCATGGTTCCAGGTAAAGGTGCATCTCTTGAGTCCCTGGGAAGTCTCCACATTGCAGTAACCGGAGGAGAGCTGAAAACCGTCAATGGGGATATTCTCTTCCCTTGTCGTATCAATAAAATCAATGACGGCATCGTCCGCATCCTTTGGGAGCTCAGGATAGTACATGGAAGACCCCAGATAGCCCAGGGCTCCCACAGGGAGCATGACGGACTTGCCGGTCAGATCTGTGTATCTTTCTATGACATCGGAAATCTTGGGACCATTGATAAAAAAGAGATCGATATCTCCCCCGTCCGTCCGGTATATGGAGTGGTGCCTGACATAGTTCGTATGGCTTCTTCCCATATCGAAGTCAGACTCAAAGGTGTTGTGATAGAAATAGCCGACCGCCTGTCTGGTTCGGTCATTCAGACGCACATAGAAGGGAATATGCTTATAGAGACGATCTGTCTTCTCTGCGTTATAACCCATTGAATCGCCCGGGATCAGCTGCATATATTCTTCCCGCTTGTCGATCTTGCCGGTTCTCTCGCCGAACCCGTAATAGTGATCCTGGTCTGTCAGGGCGGAATAGTGGATGCGGCGATGGTTCGAATCCTCCTGCAGACCCATATAGGGAATATCCTCGTGCACCAGCTGTCCGTCCTCATTAAAGATTTTCAGCATATAGGGTTCCCTGAAGACCACGAGGGTCATCTTTGCTCCGCAGATCAGCTCAACCCCGTCGACATCTGCGTGGGGATAGCCAAGGGCATGGTCCAGCCCGGCCAGACGCGCAATCTTCTCATCGGCGGTAAGCAGTCTCCCTTCCTTTGGTTCAATCCTGCGTCGATAGCCCGTGAGGACATCGTCCATCCGATCCTCCCAGGCCGTCATGGCCAGGGTATAGGATTCCTCGGCGAAATCGCCGTCAAAGCCGGCGCGAATTCGCAGGATGTCATCCGTCATGAACATCAGGCGGATTTCAACCGCGTCCGTCATAATAGAGAAGCCTGATCCTCTTTTCTCAATCGAAGTCACTTTATTCGCAACACGCATCCGACATCCTCCCTGGATTCTAAGACAGCCGATATCCGCCACATTCGTCATATTTGCAGAGATCCCACAAAGAGGACTCGTCCATCCCCTGCTTGCACAGATCCAATCGGCCTGTCAGATCAACGCTATCGTATTTATTTTAGCCCGAAAAAAAAGACAAAACTATACTATTTTTGTCCTGGTGTCTCACTCATTTTACATATCCTGTGGTATCCTGACAGTGGTTCCCGTCTTGTCATTTGAAAAAGGTCATTTGAAGGGCAGGTATTCTTATGATTGATCACGCAGGTATTCTCATCGAACAGGGCGCCGATATCGCCGCCGAGCGTGTCCGCTCCTCAGAGAATATGATGAAATCCCATTATCACACCTACTACGAGCTCTATTATCTGGAGGAGGGCTGCCGCCTGCACGCTGTTTCCGATCAGATCTACCGGACTGAAGCGGGCGAAATGATCCTCTTTCCCCCTTATTCCATGCATCACTCTTACGCTCCCTCCGAAGATCAGGCCTTCCAGCGTATCGTCGTCTATTTCACGGAAAAGGCGATCGGCGACCTTACCCTGATTGAGAAAATGCGGCATGCAGGCGGGCTCTACCACCCCGACCGGAGAATGAACCATCAGATTCATGGGCTTCTGGGAATGATGCTCATGGAGCAGTCAGAGACAGATGATCTGCATGATATTACTATGGAGACCATTCTCCGCGCGATTCTCCTTCTCCTCCTGAAGGATGTCCGCACCTTAAATCCCACGGTAAATAAATCACGCGTCATTAAGGTCATCGAGTACATCTCCGACCATTACATGGAAGACCTTCGTCTGGACGAACTGGCCGGCCGCTTCTACGTCAGCCAGTATTATCTCTGCCGTGAATTCAAGAAATACACCAGCCGGACCATCAACCAATATATCAATACGACCCGTATCCTCAATGCGCAGAGAGAAATCATGGAGACCAACCACCCCTTCTCCCAGGTGGCCGCCAACTGTGGCTTTGCCTCCTCCACCCACTTCAGCAGGGTCTTTCGCTCAGTAACCGGTATGACGCCGACTGCCTTCCGCAAAAGCTGCTCCCAAAGACAAGTGACAGAAAGGAAGTTCTCATGAATTACAGTCCCGTTTCCCCGCAGATGACCATCGGCGACCTGGTGAATACCATTTCAAAACGTGAAATGTAAAACGTCAACTCTCTACGCTCATAAGTTTCATTCCAGAGGATTATTTGATAAAGTATTTTGTAAAGGACTTCCAAACACCTCATTGTTTAAAATCAATTGGAGATATTTTAGGTGCCTCCGCCAGTGATTGCTGTCTGGCAAAAACTGAGGATGTGGGTATGAAAGAACAGATTGCCAAAATATTTTTGGAGTCATTGATTTATTCAAAACGTATGCTTACGAGTGCTATAAGCGTGATCCTTTTCATTATTGGCATCGCATTCATAATTTCACCGCTATTTATGATAAGTCAAAGTTACACCTGGACATCAGGTCTCGTTATCATAACAGTGGCAATTCTTTCTATCTACATACGAAAAAAGGGGGCTTCCATGAAAACGTCAAATAGAGTGTATTATCTATCTGCTCTTTTGCTACAGGGTGTAGCATTCGTTTTAGAGATACTGCCGGTTGGTGCGGTCATGGTTTTTGCGACGAGTCCAACGGAACGAAGCATTAAAGTGTATTCCTATTTCAATATTCTTCATGTTGGATATGCGAATTTCTCTCCATTATTGACAGGGATCCTGACAATTTTGAGTATCTTGCTCGGTGTAGGCGCCTTGTTCAAGTTTAAGAAAGCTGCCGAACTCAAAAAAGCCATATTTATTTGCAGCATCATCTCGCTGCTGTTTTCGATTACTCCGCTATTCCTATTTGGAACAATTGGGATGACAGCTGCAAGTTATGCGGTTTTTGGCGCAATTTTCTTGTCGATCTGCCTACAAGCGGTAGCTAATCGGCAGGCATAGTTTTCTGTCTTCAATGAAGGACACAGATGGTACTTATAATTTCCGCAAAAGCTGCTCCCAAAGACAAGTGACAGAAAGGAAGTTCTCATGAATTACAGTCCCGTTTCCCCGCAGATGACCATCGGAGACCTGGTGAAAAATCCGGCCTATGGCCTCTTGTCCCGCTATATCTTTACGTATATGACTCCCGATCGCTATTATGCCAGCTTGGACAGCCTGGGATTTAAGACTGCCGGATTTGTTCCCGGACTGCACCGCTTAGAGGAACTGGCTGCTTCCGACAGGCAGGGAGGTTCCTCCTACATCCACCGGATTTATTCTACGGAGGATTGTCTTGCCAACTATGACAAGGCCGCTGTCGCGCTGCTTCACTTTCCCGCGAAAATCCGGGAAACGGAATCTTTTTCGTCTGACATCCAAACACCTGCTTCCGCCCCCTGCACTCCCTACGTCCTTGTCATCCCCGGCGGCGCTTTTAACCGCCAATGGGGCTTTATTGAGGGCCAGGCCATCGCCGCCGCCTTAAATGAAATGGGATATACGGCCTTTGTCCTATACTACCGCACCAAGCAGGAGCCGCTTATGCCAAAACCGATTGAGGATATGCACCGGGCCGTCGCTTATATTGAAGAGCACGCGGCATCCTTTCGAATTCAAAAGGGTCACTATATGATCGGTGGTTTCTCCGCCGGTGCCTGCCTGGCTCAGGAGATCGCCAGTGATAATTTTGGATATGCCTCGCGCCCCGCTGTCATCAAGGCCGGAAGCGCCGGACAGATTTCCTGGAAGCCTGAGGCGATTCCTGCTCCGGAAGCGATTTTTCTTGCCTATACTGCCTGCAGCAATATGGACAGCTACTACCGGCTTCAGAAGCTTCCCGCCGATTCTCCCCAGCGCGCAGGCATGTCCCCTTTCCTTCGCCGCATCGGCGGTCCGGCCTTCGACGAACAATCCCTGGAGCCCTTCGAAATCCTCCGGCATATTGACAGCTCTTACCCCAGAACCTATCTGCTTGCCAACGAGGACGATGACGTTGTTCCTGTTGTAAACACCAGAAACTTTGACGCAAAGCTGAATGAACTGGGCGTTGCGCATATTTGCCGGATCGGAAGGACAGGCGGACACTCCTTTGGCCTTGGAATCGGCCTGGAGCTTGAGGGCTGGCTGGAAGAAGCCGTCCAGTTCTGGCAGAACGCCAGCTTAGCCCCGACTGCTCATTGAGCAGATCCATCGAATGTCCGGTTTTGGTTTTGTTATTGGTTTTCCCTAATTCAAGGCGAATGTGAACTTTATGTTTCCGCATTTTCGTTGGAAATCCAACGAACTTTCCTTTTTCATTTCCCTATGATTGCTCTTGTCAGGTTAGAACTTAACGATATTCACTTCACTATGGGAAAGAAAGAGGCATACGATTATGGAAAACAAAATGTTCTGTTACCAGTGTCAGGAAACCGCCGGCTGTACCGGCTGTACAATTTCCGGCGTCTGCGGCAAGAAACCGGAAGTCGCCGCTATGCAGGATCTTCTGGTCTATGTGACAAAGGGTCTGTCCGCTGTCAGCACTCAGCTGCGCGCGGAGGGCAAGTCTATCGATGAGGCGGTCAACCATCTGGTATCCGTCAATCTCTTCACAACCATCACCAACGCCAACTTTGATCTGGCAGCGATTCAGGCAAGAGTTGAAAAGACCTTAGCCTGCAAGGATCAGCTGCTGCAGCAGGTCTCTGACCGCTCTTTGCTGCCGGAAGCTGCTACATGGAGGGGAGACGCCGCCTCCTTCGCCGTCAAGGCTGCTACCGTCGGTGTTCTCGCGACAGAAAATGAGGATATCCGCTCTCTTCGCGAGCTGATCACCTATGGGCTCAAGGGCCTCTCCGCTTACTCCAAGCACGCAAACGCTCTGCTCAAGGACGATGGTGAGGTGGACGCATTCATCCAGAGAGCTCTGGCGGCAACCTTAGATGACAGTCTCAGTGTCGACGACCTGGTTGCCCTGACCTTGGAAACCGGTAAATTCGGCGTCCAGGGCATGGCTCTTCTGGACAGCGCCAATACCGGCGCCTATGGCAATCCCGAAATCACTGAGGTCAATATCGGCGTCCGCAAAAATCCGGCTATTCTCATTTCCGGTCATGACTTAAAGGATCTAGAGATGCTCTTGGAGCAGACCCGGGGCACAGGAGTCGACGTCTATACTCACTCCGAGATGCTTCCCGCCCACTACTATCCCTTCTTCAAGAAGTACGATAACTTTGCCGGCAACTATGGCAATGCCTGGTGGAAGCAGGCTGAGGAATTTGCGTCCTTCAACGGCCCCATTCTCATGACCACCAACTGTATTGTCCCCGTGCGCGACTCATATAAGGATCGTATCTTCACCACCGGCGCCGCAGGCTACCCGGGAGTCAGGCACATCGACGCTCCCTATGGACAGACCAAGGACTTCTCCGAGATCATCGCTCTGGCCAAGACCCTGCCTGCTCCCACAGAGCTTGAGACCGGTTCCATCATCGGCGGCTTCGCCCACGAGCAGGTATTTGCCCTGGCTGACAAGGTTGTCGATGCCGTTAAGTCCGGCGCCATCAAGAAGTTCGTCGTCATGGCCGGCTGTGACGGTCGTCAGAAGGCCCGTTCCTATTACACCGAATTCGCCGAGAAGATGCCCAGGGATGCCGTGATCCTGACCGCCGGCTGCGCCAAGTACAAGTACAACAAGTTAAATCTTGGGGACATCGCTGGAATCCCCTGTGTTCTGGATGCCGGGCAGTGCAATGACTCCTATTCTCTGGCCCTGATCGCCTTAAAGCTCAAGGAGGTCTTCGGTCTTGATGATGTCAATGATCTCCCCATCGCATACAATATCGCCTGGTATGAGCAGAAAGCCGTGATTGTTCTTTTAGCCTTGCTCTACCTGGGCGTAAAGAACATCCACCTGGGTCCCACCCTTCCCGCTTTCCTCTCCCCCAACGTCGCCAAGGTTCTGGTCGATAACTTCGGCATCGCGGGAATCGGCTCTGTCGATGACGACCTGGATCTCTTCTTTGGGGATATCGCCTGAGGAGATCGAAATCGAATGCGGATGCATTCTCTGACAAGCAACAGCTGGAAAGGAACACCATGAGCGCAACACTCGGCCCCATCCACTACTGGATGTACAATAAGATCAGACTGCGGGAGGAACTGATCGCCTCCCTTGTCGACCTGGCCAAAAGGCAGAATTACGATGAAGATCCGGATGGCTTTCCCCTGGAATCCTACGCCAGAAGAGAGCTTCCTCCCATTGAAAAAGCCCTTGATCTCTCCCAGATTCATGCCTCTCTCTCCGGGCAGATTGACGGAGTTGAAAGGCGCTACGCGAAACTGATCACCAGCCTGCTCAGACAGGATCCTGCCCGCCTCGCTTCCATTAGAGAATGCGTCAGAGCATTTGGCGCTGCCCATCCTGTCTCCGCCGCCAATCCGACCATGGCCTTCCAGGGGATAAACGATGTGCTTCTGGACGGTATGCCCTGTGACCACGCTATCCAAATAAATGAGCAGGCGGAAGATCAGGTCTCTTTCTCCCTGGTTGAGGATCTGCACGGTCCATTCTGGGAAGAAGAAGGGGGTGACAGGGATATCTTCTACCTTTTGCGCGGCGAACTGGTCAATGCAATGCTGGCTGTGAGCGGCTACAGACTCTACTCCGATGGGGACGGCTCTTATCATATTGCGCAGGTCGCATCATTGAAATCCTGACAGCAAAACGTCCTCTTTTAAACTGCCTCTTGTCATCTCCTGTCCATACGAATTGCCCTGATCTGACAGAGGAGAGACTGGATTAAGCCAGTCAGAAAGGATTCGCTTATGTACTCTACCGACATCATGCGTGCGGAGCACGATCATATTTTCACCTTTCTCAAGACGGTGCGTGCCCTTTGCTGCCAGGTATTAGAAGGTCTTCCTCTTCCGGTCGATGACTTTCGCAAGATCGTCAGCTTTGCCCGCAATTACTCTGACCACCAGCATCACGGCAAGGAGGAGAATTTCCTCTTCAACGAGATGGTTACCAACCTTGGCCCCATCGCTGACAAGCTGATCAAACACGGCATGCTCGTAGAGCACGATCTCTGCCGCAGGCATGTCATGGACCTGGAGACAGCCCTGGATCTCTACGAGAAGGATCCACAGACGATTTACAAACTGGATATCCTGACCGCCGCTGAGGGCTATGCCACCACTCTCCACCGGCATATCAGCAAGGAAAACACCGTAGTTTACCCTCTGGCGGAGCGTTCCCTCTCAGAGGACATCATCGCCAGGATTGATGCCCAGGTAGAGGCCTTTGAATCCGAGACAGCTGAAAAAGGCGTCCAGGATCACTATCTGGCAATGATAGATGAGCTCAAAGACAAGTACGGTCAGATCGAAGACCAGCACGACAAGGTGGACAAACCTGTCTCCTTAGCAGCGGCATTCGGCAGATAAGAGTGCTTTCATGACACGGCGTACGGATAACACGGCGTACGGATAACACGTCGTAGGGTGCAGTCCGAAAAAGGGCTGCACCTTTTTTGCCTGTAAATCGAAGTCCCAATAGCAAATGCTGCCCTGTCTTCTGTGGTATCATAGATTCTGTCCAAAGATAAAGGACCATAGGATAAGGTACACAGATGAAACAGGAAAGCGAAAACATATACCGTCTCCTCCGCCGGGCCCAGGAATCTGTCTTGCGCGCGCAGGAGGACCTGATTGAAGCCGGATCTCAACTGTCAGAAGTGTCCTGTGATCAGGACAATGCTCTGACAGAGAGCCTGGAGCATATGAGCAACTCTCTCCACATGGCAATTCTGGAACTGGACGACCTGATTCCCGAAGATCTTCCGGACGAAGATGCCATATCTTCAGAGACAAAGACTTCTCTTCTCTCTGGAATCAGTTCCCTCCCCCGCGCCACCGCGGAAAAAATTTCAGACCTGATTCCTGACCATCCCATGGAGAAACTTGCGGGCCTGGTTCCGGATACCGCTGTCGAACGCATCAGCGAGCTCCTTCCGGACCGGAGCAGGGCTTCGATCTACTCTGGTCTGGATCAGATTCCCCGCGGCAGGGCCAGTCGGGAAATCAGACCGGGTGCTTTAATCTTGGAGGGCGGCGCCTTCCGCGGTCTCTACACGCAGGGCGTCTTAGATGCCCTGATGGAGGCCAATATCAATTTTCAGACGACCGCAGGTATTTCAGCCGGGGCACTTTCCGCTCTGGGCTATGTCTCCGGAGAAATCGGCTGGTCTGCCCGTTTGAATCTGAGCCTGCGCCACAATACCAACTATATTGGTCTTGACGCCATGCGCCGCGACCATGGCATCACCGGTTTCTCCTATATTTTTGAGGACCAGCTCAAAGAGCATCCCATCGAACTGGATCGCCTCAACGATCCTCGCCGCCGCCTTGTTGTCGGGGCGACGGACATGAATACCGGTCTGGTGCATTTCTTTGAAAACGGCCGCCGCAGGGATTTTTTTCGCGCCGCGCGGGCTTCCGCAACTGTCCCCTATGTCTCCCGTCCCGTTGTCATCGATCAGGTTCCCTATCTGGATGGCGGAATGGTCTGCAATATTCCCTATCAGTGGGCAGTTGATGAAGGCTATGACAAAATTGTCGTTGTAAAAACCAGAGATCACTCCTATCGCAAGCCGACGGGCGGTGCCTTCCGCCAGCAGAGAATCAACCATCTCTACTATCACAACTATCCCAGACTCCTGGATGCGCTCAGCCATTCCACAGAGAATTACAATGCCCTTTTAGATCAAATTGACCGGGATGAAAAAGCCGGCAAAATCTTTGTTTTCTCCCCCAAAGATCCCGTCGAAATCAACCGCTTTGAATCGGACATGGATAAGCTCGGCGATCTCTACTGGAAGGGATATCGTGAGACCAAACAGCGCATCGAAGAATTAAAGGAATACTTATCGAAATAACAAAAAGAAACCCCAGCCAGACCAGGATTGGAATGGATGGGGTTTTCTCATGATGCCGCTGGTCGGGCTCGAACCGACACGGTGTTGCCACCACGGGATTTTAAGTCCCGCGCGTCTGCCAATTCCGCCACAGCGGCAGATCTGTCGTATGGATTCCATACAACAAAAATGGGACCTATAGGGCTCGAACCTATGACCCTCTGCTTGTAAGGCAGATGCTCTCCCAGCTGAGCTAAGATCCCGCGTGACTCATGCGAAATATTCTGAGACTTCCTCGCATGAAACGACCCAGGAGGGGCTCGAACCCTCGACCTCCGCCGTGACAGGGCGGCGCTCTAACCAACTGAGCCACTAGGCCAAAAATGAAAGATGATCAAAAAGTGGACCTTCAGGGACTCGAACCCGGGACAAACCGGTTATGAGCCGGTTGCTCTAACCAACTGAGCTAAAGGTCCAAAGAGCCGATGATCGGACTCGAACCGATAACCTGCTGATTACAAATCAGCTGCTCTGCCAATTGAGCCACATCGGCACACTTCAAATGACTCCGACGGGGTTCGAACCCGTGTTACCGCCGTGAAAGGGCGATGTCTTGACCGCTTGACCACGGAGCCCAAACTCTTTATCTCTTGTTTGCGGATAAAGAAAACTCCCCAAGTAGGGCTCGAACCTACAACACCTCGGTTAACAGCCGAGTGCTCTACCATTGAGCTATTGAGGAATATTTCTGAAAGTATTCGATTAGGATACCTTCAAAACTTCATACAGATGAATTGCAAACCTTTGAAAATGGTCATCTCGCATCCGCGACTTCGTTGCTTCTGCTCGATGTGTTTGCTTTGCAAACTCTTCCATTTTCTACGAAAGCGGTCACCTCGAATCCGCGTCTTCGACGCTTCTTCTCGGTGCATTTGCTTCGCAAATGGACTCGCTCGAAAACAGGTCGCTCCAAGCGCAAGCGCTCTCGCTCCTCTTTTCCTGCTCGTCCGCTTTCTTCGCTTTTGGTCAAGCCTTCGATCGATTAGTGACAGTCAACTTAACACATTGCTGTGCTTACATCTCTGCCCTATCTACCTTGTACTCTGCAAGGGATCTTATGTCCTTATAGACGGGATATCTCATCTTGAGGGGGGCTTCACGCTTAGATGCCTTCAGCGTTTATCCCGACCAGACTTGGCTACCCGGCGGTGCCTTTGGTAGACAGCCGGTACACCAGTGGTCCGTCCAACCCGGTCCTCTCGTACTAGGGTCAGCTCCTCTCAAATATCCTCCGCCCGCGCCGGATAGGGACCGAACTGTCTCACGACGTTCTGAACCCAGCTCGCGTACCGCTTTAATGGGCGAACAGCCCAACCCTTGGGACCTGCTACAGCCCCAGGATGCGATGAGCCGACATCGAGGTGCCAAACCACTCCGTCGATGTGAACTCTTGGGAGTGATAAGCCTGTTATCCCCAGGGTAGCTTTTATCCGTTGAGCGATGGCAATCCCACGTTATACCACCGGATCACTAAGTCCGTATTTCTACCCTGCTCCACCCGTCGGTGTCGCAGTCAAGCTCCCTTCTGCCTTTGCACTCTGCGGATGGTTTCCAACCATCCTGAGGGAACCTTTGAGCGCCTCCGATACCCTTTCGGAGGCGACCGCCCCAGTCAAACTCCCCGCCTGGCATTGTCCCCCGACCGGGTCACGGCCGCAGGTTAGAAATCCAATACTGCAAGGGTGGTATCCCAACAGCGACTCCTCCAGGACTGACGTCCTGGGCTCTCAGTCTCCCACCTATCCTGTACATGCAGCACCGAATCCCAGTACCAAACTGGAGTAAAGCTCCATGGGGTCTTTCCGTCCTGGCGCGGGTAACCAGCATCTTCACTGGTACTTCAATTTCACCGGATGCATTGTTGAGACAGTGTTCAAATCATTACGCCTTTCGTGCGGGTCGGAACTTACCCGACAAGGAATTTCGCTACCTTAGGACCGTTATAGTTACGGCCGCCGTTTACTGGGGCTTGAATTCAAAGCTTCGCCGAAGCTAACCTCTCCTCTTAACCTTCCAGCACCGGGCAGGCGTCAGCCCATATACTTCACCTTGCGGTTTCGCATAGACCTGTGTTTTTGCTAAACAGTTGCTTGAACCTATTCTCTGCGGCCATCCGAAAGGATGGCACCCCTTCTCCCGAAGTTACGGGGTCATTTTGCCGAATTCCTTAACAATGCTTCTTCCGTCGGCCTTAGGATTCTCTCCTCATCTACCTGTGTCGGTTTGCGGTACGGGCTCATATCAAACTATAGCGGCTTTTCTCGGCAGCCGGCTCACGCGCTTCGCTACTATAATTTCGCTCCACGTCACGTCTTCGGATTGATGAGCGGATTTGCCAACGCGTCTCCTACCTCGCTTGTACCGGTCTTTCCATTCCCGGCTCGCGCTTTCCTTCTGCGTCCCCACAGTTCTGTTGATATCAGGTACAGGAATCTCAACCTGTTGTCCATCGGATACGTCTTTCGACCTCTCCTTAGGCCCCGACTTACCCAGGGCAGATCAGCTTTACCCTGGAAACCTTAGATATTCGGCCGCGAGGATTCTCACCTCGCTCTCGCTACTCATTCCGGCATTCTCTCTTCCCGTACCTCCACCGTTCCTTATCGGTACGGCTTCGTCGGCCTGGGGAATGCTCCTCTACCGATGTATCTTAGATACATCCCACAGTTTCGGTATCGTGTTTTAGCCCCGGACATTTTCGGCGCAGGACCTCTCGACTAGTGAGCTGTTACGCACTCTTTGAATGTGTGGCTGCTTCTGAGCCAACATCCTAGTTGTCTTCGAAATCCCACATCCTTTTCCACTTAACACGTATTTGGGGACCTTAACTGGTGGTCTGGGCTCTTTCCCTTTCGACTACCCAACTTATCTCGTGCAGTCTGACTCCCGGTCATCATCTTTCTGGCATTCGGAGTTTGATATTCTTTGGTAAGCTTTGACGCCCCCGCGGAAATTCAGTGCTCTACCTCCATAAGACTAAACCGAGGCTAGCCCTAAAGCTATTTCGAGGAGAACCAGCTATCTCCGGGTTCGATTGGAATTTCTCCCCTATCCACACGTCATCTCCACCCTTTTCAACGGATGTGAGTTCGGTCCTCCATTGCCTTTTACGGCAACTTCAACCTGCACATGGATAGATCACCCGGTTTCGGGTCTACGCAATGTGACTGACTCGCCCTGTTCAGACTTGGTTTCCCTTCGGCTGCAGGCCTTAAGCCCTTAACCTCGCCGCACTGCGTAACTCGCCGGACCGTTCTACAAAAAGTACGCGGTCGTGCGCATTTTCATTGCACTTCCACAGCTTGTAAACACAGGGTTTCAGGTTCTCTTTCACTCCCCTCCCGGGGTTCTTTTCACCTTTCCTTCACAGTACTATTCGCTATCGGTCACTAAGGAGTATTTAGGCTTACGGAGTGGTCTCCGCTCCTTCCATCAAGGTTTCTCGTGTCTCGATGTACTCTGGATCCCGCCTTGTCAACTCAGACTTCGCTTACGGGGCTGTCACCCTCTCTGGCGGACTTTCCCAAAGTCCTTCTGCTGTCTTTGTTGAATCAATTCTGCGGTCCGAACCCCACAGTGCACGCACCGTGGTTTGGCCTCTTCCGCGTTCGCTCGCCGCTACTTACGGAATCGATGTTTCTTTCTCTTCCTCCGGCTACTTAGATGTTTCAGTTCGCCGGGTTCCCTTCCATAGCTTATGGATTGGGCTATGGATGACCGGAGTTTGTCCGGCCGGGTTTCCCCATTCAGAGATCCGTGGATCACAGCTTATGTGCAGCTCCCCACGGCTTTTCGCAGCTTATCACGTCTTTCTTCGGCTCTTAGTGCCAAGGCATCCACCCTGCGCTCTTTCTTGCTTGACCTCGCTACGAGCACTTAGACGGTAACGAGCCCTTTGGCGATGTTAGCGTCTTACGTGCGATGCATGCATGGCCCTTGGTGAAAGCGAGTCTGTTAAGACGAAGCTTGAACCTAGTAGCCAGGCGCGTTATTCGCACGCTGCTTTTGTCCTCGTATTCGTTTTGATGCATAGCGTTGCATCAGCTTAAAAAAGCTTGTGTTTTGATCTTTCGATCGGTTTGTTAATTCTCGGATGTCTTGATATTTGTCGATCCTTCTGTCGCAATCTCCATCTCATTCGCGAACAGGTCCGCTCATGATCTGCAGATTCAGAAGGTCTTTTTATCAATTCTTCTATCTGTATGAAGTTTTCAAGGTACCGTGACCGGAAAACCGGTCAGTGGAGATAAAGGGATTCGAACCCTTGACCCCCTGCTTGCAAGGCAGGTGCTCTCCCAACTGAGCTATACCCCCATGGGTACTTCTATGCAGCAACAGACGATTTCACCATATACTTTTAATCTTCTATTGCTATGTATCTCTTCAACGCTCTTTGCGTTGAGAATGGGCTTAAGTGGACTCGAACCACCGACCTCACGCTTATCAGGCGTGCGCTCTAACCAGCTGAGCTATAAGCCCATAATTCGGCAGCCACCTATCCTCCCGGGCCGTCTCCAGCCGAGTACTGTCGGCCGCCTGAGTCTTAACCATCGTGTTCGGGATGTTAACGGGTGTTCCCCTCAGGCGCATCGCCACCGAAAATATGAAGTTATCTTTGAGCCGCAAGGATCGGAAAAAACAATGCGTCGAATACTCGCATTCGTAAGCATTTGTTTTTGATGATCCTCGGGGCGAATGCCCCGGCTTGTGGACGAAGTCCACAAGGCATGCTTATCGGCTGCGCCGATAAGCTGCGCTCAAACACTTGCGTGCCTGATA